>BNUO01000010.1 GCA_025997415.1 Campylobacterota bacterium | reverse complement strand
AGCGGCGTAAAAGCACAACTTGGCGGTGCAACAGCCAAAAAAGAGTCGTTTGTACAAAGCGTGCCGAGCGCTCAAAGAGATCTCATCAATAATGTCTTTTTAACGCTTGCGGAAAATGAGGAAAATGAGCAGCGACAGGTACTGGCGATCAACCTTGTTGATGGCGTTGATACTCTCAAGTTTGCCATAGAGGTCAAAGCGTGGGTGCTGCCAAAAGACAAACCCGCAACCGCCGACAAAGCCAGAGTAACAAACTATCGCTGGTCTGCCAACGACGACATTACAGCCGATATTCTCTCGCTCTCCGAACAGCTCAACTTGGCGCTTGACGATCCAGACGGCGACGCGCAGTCGATCGTGTCATTTGGCTACAAAGGCGATCCAAAACGCTACATCTATCTCACGATCGGCAAAAACATCACAACCGTTGGCGGCTACAAGGCAAAAAATGCGTCAAGATTTGTACTCAATGTACCCGAATACCCGAAGGTACTCAAGTTTGCAAACGATGGCGTACTGCTATCGTTAAAAGGCGAACAAAAAGTTGCGATCACTTCGAGAAATGTCAAAGGTGCGTGGCTGGATATTCACCGCGTGATCCCCTCGCAGTTAAAGAATGTTGTTGCGTTCAATAACTACGATTGGAACTTTCAGGATACTGCACTAGGAGGTTATAACGAATACTTTACCGAGCGGTTTATTCATCAGCAGATTCTGCCGCAAGATGGCGCGGGAAAAGTGCAGTACAGCGCGATCGACTTAGGACGCTACCTAAATAGAAACGGGAAAGACAATCAGGGGATTTTTTTCGTTAGGCTCAGCGTGTGGGATACGGATAAAAATCGATCGATTATGTACGATAACGAAACAAACGAACAGCTATTTCAAGACAGACTACTTATCTTAACTGATATGGCTCTACTGGCAAAAAAATCGTTAGATGATTCAACCGATCTCTTTGTCGCTTCGATCAAAGACGGCACGCCGATCGAGGGCGCAAAAGTCTCTATTATCGGCAAGAACGGCATTGCGCTTGCAACCGAAAATAGCGATGTAAATGGTCGTGCACATTTCAAAAGTCTAAACCACATGCGCGGCGAAAAACAGCCGTTGCTCTACCTTGTTCAAAAAGATAGCGACAGCTCATTTCTGCCGTTTAGCGCGCTCTCGTATGGCGATCGTGTGCTTGATTACTCCCGTTTTGATGTCGGCGGCGAGCAGAACACGCTTGAGGGCAGCCGTCTAAGCGCCTATCTCTTCTCCGATCGCGGGCTTTATCGTCCGGGCGACAGCCTGCACATTGGCGCGATCGTCCGCTCTGACCGCGCTGGAGTTGCGATCGAAGGACTGCCCATCGAAGCAACGCTCTACGACGCGCGTGGGCAGCGGGTTGAACAGACGCGGACAACGCTCAACGAAAGCGGATTTATTGAACTGAAATTCGATACGACCGAATCCTCTCCAACAGGCACTTGGTCTGTTTGGCTGTCAATTCCAACCAACTATCACGATCCCAAGATCGCAAATCGTACGCTGGGTAGTACAACCGTTTCCATTCGTGAGTTTGAGCCCGATCGGATCAAGGTTGGCTTGAAACTCGTCGGCTTGAACGCCAAAGGCTGGACGAAACCTAGCGATCTCTCCGCACTCGTCAAGGTTGAAAATCTTTTCGGTACTCCTGCGCAAGATCGCCGCGTAACTGCGCGAAACATCTTGCGACCAACTGCGCTTCATTTTAACGAGTTTCAAGGCTACTCGTTTTACGACGCTTTTACAGCCAGTACGACATTTGAACTTGACCTAGAAGATGCAAAAACCAACGCTGGGGGCGAGGCGAACATTGCGCTTTTGCTAGAAGAGCACAACCGCGCAAGCTATCAACTCGCGCTTGTTGTTGAGGCGTTTGAGGCGGGTGCGGGGCGCGGCGTAACGGCAAGCGCAAACGCCGTGATCTCACCAAACGACTATCTCGTCGGCGCGAAAGCAGACGGCGATCTGCACTACATCAAAAAGAACACGGAGCGTAACCTCTCGTTTATCGCGGTCAGTCCCAAACTTGAGCAGATCGCGCTTGATGAGCTGCGCCTTGAACTCATTGAACAGCGCTATGTTTCCGTGCTGACAAAGCAGGATTCGGGCATCTACAAGTACCAGTCAAAACTGCGCGAAGTCTCGCTTGGCGCGTCCGACATTGCAATCGGCAAGAGCGGCTTAAACTACGCGATCGACACGAAAAAGCCCGGCAGCTACAAGCTGGAGGTCAAAAACAAAACAGGCGATCTGCTCTACCGCGCCTACTACGACATTGCGGGCGATGCAAACTTGGAGCGATCGCTTGAGAAAAACGCCGAACTCGGCTTGAAACTCTCTAAACCAGAGTTTGCAAACGGTGATGAGATCGAGATTGAGATCAGCGCGCCATACACAGGCAACGGTCTAATCACGATCGAAAAAGATCGCGTCTATGCGGCGAAGTGGTTCAGAAGCTCAACGACCAACTCCATTCAGCGAATCGCCGTCCCGCGCGACTTGGTTGGCAACGGCTACATCAATGTCCAGTTTATTCGAGACTTCAACTCAAACGAGATCTTCGCCTCGCCTCTTAGCTACGGGATCGCGCCGTTTAAGGTTTCGCTAAGCAAAGAGCGATCGCAGGTTGCAATCAGCGCTACTAAACTGGTTAAACCGTCGCAGGAGATCACATTCAGCGTCAAAACGACTGCCAAAGAGCAAGTTGTCGTTTTTGCGGTTGATGAGGGGATTTTGCAGGCGGCAAGTTACAGGCTCAAAAACCCGCTCGATTTCTTCTTTCAAAAGAAGGCGCTCAATGTAACCAGCGCACAGATTCTCGATCTCATCTTGCCGGAGTTTAGCAAGTTTGAACGGCTTGCGAGCGCAGGCGGCGACAGCGAAAGTGAGTTGCCAAGCGCAAAAGCTGCGGGACTGTTAAACCCCTTTAAGCGCAAGGTCGATAAGCCCGTTGTATTCTGGTCTGGAATCACCGAGATCAACGGCGAAAAGAGCTTTGTCTATCAAGCGCCCGACTACTTTAACGGCAAGCTGCGCGTTATGGCGATCGCGGTCTCGAAAGATCGTATCGGCATTGCGCAGACGCAGACGATCGTGCGCGACGATTTCGTACTCACGCCAAATGTACCGCTTGCGGTTGCGCCCAACGACGAGTTTGAGGTTACAGTAGGCGTTTCCAACAACATCGAAAATGCCGATCCGAACGCGCCTGTGGCGATCGCCGTTTCGCTTGAGCCAAGCAAACATCTAACGATCGTGGGCGAGAAAACCGCTTCGATCTCGCTTGCGCCGCTAAACGAAGGTTTTGTGCGCTTTAGGGTCAAAGCAACCGACAATCTCGGCGGCGCGTCGCTCTTGTTTAGGGCGCGTTACGAGGATCAACCAAACGGCAAAATCTACGAGGCAAAGCGCACCGCAACCGCTTCGGTTCGCCCGATCGTGCCTTTTAGAGTTGAGAGCGTGATGGGCAGAATGGCTGGCAGCGAGGAGAGGATCGACAAGTTCCGCACGATGTTTGACGCCAACGCCCGCCGTACGGCAACGCTCTCGCACTCGCCGCTGATCCTCACTCAAGGGCTGGCGGATTATCTGCAAAACTATCTGCACTACTGCTCCGAGCAGCTTGTCAGCGGCGCGTTTTCGGCGCTTATCGCACAAGATTACAAGCGTGTAACGCCAAACGCCGATCAGACCTCGCCCGACTACAACTCGATCGCCTTTGTGCTGCAAACGCGCCAGAACTCAAACGGCGCGATCGGAATGTGGCAGCCGACCTATTACGGCGATCCGTTTATCACGATCTACGCCGCGCACTATCTGATCGAATCGGTTGAGCGGGGCAAACCTGTGCCTGAAAATCTGCTGCGAAGCCTCAATACCTATATGACCGCGCTTGCCAGAAACAATGACGCGGAAACTCTTGAGGCGCTTCGCCAACGCGCCTACGCGGTCTATCTCTTGACCAGACAGGGGCAGGTTACGACCAATCTTCTTAGCTCTGTGGTGCAGTCGCTGGAGCTTCATCAAGCCAAAGCGTGGCAGAAGGACGCGGCGGCGCTCTACCTTGCCGCAGCCTACAAACTGCTCAAACGCGACAAAGAGGCGGACGATCTGCTTGCGGCGTACTGGCAGGAGCTAAACTCGGCATACACGGCGGCGTGGTGGGCGCGAGACTACTACGATCCGCTTGTAACCAACGCAACGGCGATCTACATCATCAGCAAGCACTTCCCCGAAAAGGCAAAGGAAATTCCGCCGCAGGCGATCGAAAATATCGCTGTGATGGTTAGGCAGGGACGATTTACAACCACTTCGGCGAGCTTGACGATCCTTGCGCTCGATAGCTACGCCAAAGAGATCGAAGCTAGAGGCGAGATTGCGCTCAAGATCGAAGCGATCAGCAAAGACGCAAACAGCGCAGCGCGGACGATCTCTGCGCTTGATGGCGCGATCGCAACGGGCAAATTTGCCGCCAATGATCGCCTTGTTGCGTTCCAAAATCCCGCCAAACTACCCGCGTGGTATCTGCTCACACAGGCTGGTTTTGATACGACTGCGCCCGCAGAGCCGCTCAAAAAGGGTATTGAAGTATTCAAAGAGTACACCAATGAAGCGGGCGAGAAGGTTAGCTCTCTCAAACTTGGTGAAAAGATCACCGTTACAATCCGCGTTAAATCGCTTTCAAGCAGCTCGATCGGCAATGTTGCTATCGTCGATCTGCTGCCGGGCGGATTTGAGATCGTCCAGCAGCCGCGAGCCGCCGTGCAGCCTAGCGACAGAGGCGGCGATGATGACGAAAGAGAAGATGGCGGTGGTTACGAAGAGCCGTCATACAACTCGCCGATCGCGCTAAGCGGTTCAACTTGGGCGATTGATTTTGTCGATGCAAGAGAGGATCGGGTCATTATCTACGGAACGGCAAACCGAGACACGCACAGCTTTAGCTACCAGATCAAAGCGACAAACGCGGGCGTTTATGAGAGTGCGCCGATCTACGCAGAGGCGATGTACGATCGTGAGATTCAGGGACTTGGCGTTGGCTTAGGCAAGATCACGATTCTGCCCGCAGAGTAAGTTTCATTTGCGGCGGTTAAAGAGGTTTGCGATCGTCCTATCCGCGATGATCGCACTTCTTGCCGCACTTGTTTTCGCGGCAAGCGTTGTTAGACTACTGCCCCACCCCCCCCCCCAAGATGGTCTATTTTTTTCAACCGCATACTACGATAGAAACGGCGGTTTGCTTCGTCTAACGCTTGCTAAAGACGATCGCTACCGCGTCTGGACACCGCTAAACGAGATTGGCGAAACGGTTATCAGCGGCTCGTTGTTGCAAGAGGATCGCTACTTTTATCTCCACTTTGGATTTAACCCGTTTAGTCTCGTGCGCGGCGGCTGGATCAGCTTCGTTCGCGGCGGCGCAAAACAGGGCGGATCGACGATTACGATGCAGCTTGCCCGAATGTACTGGAAGATGAACACAAAAAGCATCGGCGGCAAAATTAGACAGATCCTTCGCGCTGTGCAGCTTGAACTCTTGTACTCAAAAGATGAGATTTTGGAGGGCTACTTAAACTACGCGCCATACGGCAGAAACATTGAAGGCGTCGGCGCGGCAAGCCTGATCTACTTCGATAAGCAACCAAACGCCCTCGCCCTGCCCGAAGCGCTTACGCTTAGCGTCCTGCCGCAATCGCCCACTTTTCGCATTGACAAAAACACGGGCTTAGTCGGCGAAAAGCTCACGATCGCACGAAACGGACTGTTTGAAAAGTATGCCGAAGCGCACGACACGGGCAATTTTAATCGTTCGTTTTTCCATCTGCCGCTTGCGCTTCGCCAGCCCGAAGAGCTGCCCTTTCGCGCTCCGCACCTCGTTGAGCAGCTTGCAAAAGAGTCGTTTGCAGCAAGCGAGCAGCCTACCGCCGTGCGCACGACAATCGATCCGCTGTTTCAAAAGCTGCTTGAGACGCAGATAGGGGCGTTTGTCGATCGCAATAGGCGCTTTGGGATCACCAACGCCGCCGCCGTTTTGGTCGATACCTCATCAATGCAGCTTGTCGCGGCTGTCGGTTCGGCGAACTACTTTGACGATACGATCGCGGGGCAGATCAACGGTTTTAACATCAAACGATCGCCCGGAAGCGCACTCAAGCCGTTTATCTACGCGCTTGCGATCGATCAGGGGCTAATTCACCAGCAGACGGTGCTCAAAGATGTGCCCAGCTCCTTTGGCGCGTATGAGCCCGAAAACTTCGATCGCGCTTTTTTGGGTCCCTTGAGCGCAACGCAAGCGCTGATACGAAGCCGCAATGTCCCCGCCGTCTATCTCTCAAACCGCCTACGCTTTCCCAGTTTGCACAGGTTTCTCAAACTAGCGGGCGTTAGCAGACTGCGAAGCGAAAAACATTACGGGCTTGCGCTTGCGCTTGGCGGCGGCGAGATCACGGCGCTGGAGATTGCCAAACTCTACGCGCTACTTGCCAACGGCGGGCGTTTGCGCGAAATTCAAACAACGATCGGCGAGTTGCAAAACGACGAATCGCCCGATCGCTTAATCAGTGCCGAAGCGAGTTTTATAACGCTGGATATGCTCGCACAAACGCCGCCATACGGAAGCGGCGCAGCTGCTGCAACCAACGATCCCATCTACTGGAAAACGGGTACTTCGCGATCGTTCAAAGACGCTTGGAGCGTTGGGCTTGTGGGGCAATACGCGCTGGTTGTCTGGATTGGCAACTTTGACAATAGCGGCAATCCTGCGTTTGTCGGTGCGCAGTCCGCCGCGCCGCTGTTTTTTCAGATCGCGCACGGCTTAAAGGCAAGCGCGCAGATCAGCCGCACGATCGCGCAGATTCCGCCAAACCTCAAACAAGTCGAAGTCTGCCTCTCAAGCGGCGATCTAGCGACAGTCTGGTGCAAACGAAAAGGCGTTACTTGGTTTATTCCGGGCGTTTCGCCGATACGAGTTGATACGGTCTATCGCCCCGTGCGATTTAACGCCGCAAACGGCAGAGTGCTATGCGACGGCGAGAGTGCGCCAACGGTTCGCACGGAGGTGTTTGAGTTTTATAGCTCCGACATTCTCGCGCTCTTTCGCCGCGCGGGGCTGCCCAAACGAGAGCCGCCCAGCCTCGCACACTGCATGTCCAACGCAAACGCGAGTCAGCCGCCCGCAATCACATCGCCGTTACGCAACACGATCTACACGATACGCGCCTCCAAAAACGGCAGCGATGAGATCACGCTTAGCGCGACGGGCAGCGCAACCGTCAAAACCTTCTACTGGTTTGCAAACGATCGGTTTATCGGCAAATCGGAGCGATCCTCGCCGCTGTCGTGGCTTCCGCTTGCAAGCGGGCGTTACCAGATTCGCGTTATCGACGATCACGGTCAGGTTGATGTGCGTTTGGTTGATGTCGCGCTTGGAGAGTAGCCGCTAAACCAACGCTTGCTATAATCGTTAAAAATTGCAAGGATACGGTTTTGATCACACTGAAAGAGGCATTGAAACTGCCCAAAGATGAGTTGGCAAATCTTCGTAGCGAACTTGCCCAAAAAATCACCCAAAATCGCAAAATTGGCGCTTATGTCGAACAGCATACGGGCGAGCCGCTAAACGAACGAGCAGGCGGAGTGCCGATCCTCATTAAAGACAACATTCAGGTCAAAGGCTGGCAGGTAACCTCCGCAAGCAAGATTTTGCAAGGCTACTACGCGCCCTACGATGCAACCGTGATTGTCAATCTGCAAAACGCGGGTTTAGCGCCGTTTGGTCGTGCAAATATGGACGAGTTTGCGATGGGCAGCTCCACAGAGACCAGCTTCTACGGGCGCACGCTCAACCCGCACAACCACGACTGCGTTCCGGGCGGCAGCAGCGGCGGAAGCGCGGCGGCAGTCGCGGGCGGATTTGCGATCGCGGCGCTTGGCAGCGACACAGGCGGTTCGATCCGACAGCCGGCGGCATTTTGCGGCTGTGTGGGACTCAAACCAACATACGGCAGAGTGAGCCGTTATGGACTTGCGGCATACTCCTCCAGCCTAGATCAGATTGGACCTCTCGCCCAAAATGTCGAAGACGCGGCGATTTTGTACGACGCGATCGCAGGGTTTGACCCAAAAGACAGCACAAGCGTTGATCTGCCGTTTGCCCCAAGCGCTGCGATTCTCAACCCCAAACGGAAGCTAAAAATCGCCGTGATCGAAAACTACCTCGATCAGTGCAACCCCGATGTGGCAGGCGCACTTCAAAACGCCGTCAAAACGCTGGAGGTTGCAGGGCACACGATCGTGCCAACCAAAATGGGCGACTGCGCTCACCATGTGGCAACCTACTATGTACTGGCAACCGCTGAAGCAAGCGCAAACTACTCGCGCTATGACGGCGTTCGTTACGGTTTTCGCGGCAGAGGCGAAACTCTGCAAGAGATCTACGAACACACCCGCAGCGAGGGGTTTGGCAAAGAGGTCAAACGCCGTCTGCTTCTGGGCGCATTTGTACTCTCAAGCGGCTACTACGACGCCTACTACCGCAAAGCGCAGAAGGTCAGACAGCTAATTAGCAACGAATTTGCACGCATTCATGAGCATTCGGACTTGATCCTCACGCCCGTAACGCCGACTGTCGCCTTTGAGTTTGGCAGCCGCAAAAGCCCGCTAGATATGTACCTAAGCGATATTTTTACGATCAGCGTCAATCTCGCGGGACTTCCCGCTATCAGCCTGCCCGCAGGAAGCGGCGCAGGCGGCTTACCTGTCGGCGTTCAACTAATCGGCAAAGCCTTTGACGAACAGAGCGTGCTTGACGGCGCACTCTCACTAGAAACCGCACTCAAATAGAAAGGATTGCGATGGCGCTAAATATCCGAGCAAAGGCATTTACTTTTGACGATCTTCTGTTGGTTCCGAGCGAATCGCATATCCTGCCTAGAGAGGTCAATCTCGCCTCGCGCCTAACGCGCAATGTACCGCTAACAATGCCGATCATCTCTGCTGCGATGGACACCGTAACCGAATATCGCGCGGCGATCGCAATGGCGCGTCTGGGTGGTCTGGGCGTGATCCACAAAAATATGGACATTGAAAGTCAAGCCGCACAGGTTCGCAAGGTCAAAAAGAGCGAGAGCGGGATCATCATCGATCCGATCCACATCAAACCTGACGCAACGCTGGGCGATGCCGAAGAGATTATGCGGGAGTTTCGCATTTCGGGCGTTCCGGTCATCAACGATCACAACAAACTCGTAGGGATTTTGACCAACCGTGATATGCGCTTTGAAACCGATATGACCAAACTTGTCGAAGCGGTGATGACAAAAATGCCGCTGATCACAACGGTTGTTGGCACGGGGCTGGACGAAGCCGCCTCTATAATGCACAAAAACAAGATCGAAAAGCTGCCGATCATCGACGAAGGCGGCTATCTCAAAGGGCTGATCACCATCAAAGATATCAAAAAACGCAAAGAGTATCCGACGGCAAACAAAGATGAGTTTGGGCGGCTACGCGTGGGAGCGGCGATCGGCGTTGGACAGATCGATCGCGCCGAAGCGCTGGTTAAAGCGGGCGTTGATGTACTGGTACTTGACTCGGCTCACGGGCATAGCGAAGGGGTGATGAAGACGGTCAAAGCGATCAAAGAGGCGTTTGCCGTCGATCTCATCGCGGGCAATGTCGCAACCGCCGAAGGCACGCGATCGCTTATCAAAGCGGGCGCTGACGGCGTGAAGGTGGGTATCGGTCCCGGCAGTATCTGCACAACGCGGATCGTTGCGGGCGTTGGTATGCCGCAGATGAGCGCGATCGACGAGTGCGCCGGGGTTGGCAAAGAGTACGGAGTACCGATTATCGCCGACGGCGGGATCAAATACAGCGGCGATATTGCCAAAGCGTTAGCGGGCGGCGCAAGCTGCGTGATGATCGGCTCGCTACTCGCAGGCACGGAAGAGTCACCGGGTGAGACGATTATGTTCCAAGGCAGGCAGTACAAAAACTATCGCGGAATGGGCAGCTTGGGCGCAATGCAAAAAGGAAGCACCGATCGCTACTTCCAAGAGGGCACGGCAGCCGACAAACTCGTACCCGAAGGGATCGAAGGGCGCGTGCCGTTTAGGGGTCATGTCGCCGATGTGATCCACCAGCTTACAGGCGGCTTGAGAAGCGCTATGGGCTATCTGGGTTGCAAAGATATTGAGACCTTCCAAAACACGGCGCAGTTTGTAGAGATCACCTCAGCAGGACTGAGAGAGTCCCATGTCCATGATGTGGATATCACAAAAGAAGCGCCGAACTATCACCGTTAGATGGCAGATATCAACCTCAAGACCCATCAGGCGCAGTTCAAAAACGCCCTCTACCTTGAAAGCGGGCGGATTTTGGAGCCGTTTGAGATCGCCTACGAGACCTACGGCAGGCTAAACGACACAAAAGACAATGTGATCGTCGTCTGCCACGCGCTAAGCGGCAGCCACCACGCCGCAGGACAGTACGATGGCGATACCAAAAGCGGCTGGTGGGACGCGCTGATTGGAAGCGGCAAGGCGATCGACACCGACCGTTTTTTCGTTATCTGCACAAATACGATCGGCTCTTGCTTTGGCACGACGGGACCAACTTCGCAGATGTATCCAAGCCTCGATCCATACCGCCTCAAGTTTCCCGTTGTAACGATCAAAGATATGGTTAAGGCGCAGCGGTTGCTGCTAGATAGGCTAGGAATCTCAAAAGTCCATGCGGTTATCGGCGGTTCGATGGGCGGTATGCAAGCGCTCCACTACGCGGTTGATTTTCCAAACCTCGCAACCCACATCATCTCCCTTGCCACAACGCACGCAACAAGCGCGTGGGCGATCGCGTTCAACAAAGTCGCCGCCCAATCGATCCTCGCCGATCCGAACTTTGAGGGCGGCAACTACGACATAGACGCCATTCGATCGCAAGGGCTACGCGGCGCGGCGATCGGCAGAATGGCGGGGCATATCAGCTTTCTTAGCCCCGAGTCCATGAGCGTAAAGTTTGGGCGCGACTATGTCTCAACCGACGGGCTTTTTGACCTCTTTGGCAAGTTTCAAGTAGAGCGCTACCTAGACTACAACGGCGATAACTTCCCCAAATGGTTCGATCCACTCACATTCATCTACATCATCAAAGCGATCAACATTTATGACATTTCGCGCGGACACGACACGCTCGAAAGTGCGCTGCAAAAGACCAGATCGCACCTGCACCTATTTGGCTTCAAGCGCGATCTGCTGTTTTTGCCTACCGAAATGAAGGCGATCGACCTTGCAATGAATGCGATCGGCAAGGGTGAAATGTCGCACTACTACCTTGTCGATAGCGACTACGGACACGACTCGTTTTTGGTGGAGACAAAGAAGTTTGAAGGCATTATTGCCGATATACTGGAGAGAAAATGAATGAACAAGAGTTTAGCTACGAAGAGCTAATCGAAAAAGCAAAAGCGATCCTAACCGAACTTGCCAAACCCGACCTGCCGCTAAGCAAGGCTTCGGAGCTGTTCAAAGAGGGAACGAGGCTTTTGGAGCTTGCTTCAAAGATGTTGGAGAACACGAGACTTGAATACGAGGAACGCCAAAACGGTTGAAATTGCGCTGCTACAAACGGCTACGCTTTCGATCGACTCGGCAAAACTTGACTACCTGCTTGCGCAGGCAAAACATAGAGGCGCAACGCTCGCCGTTCTGCCCGAATATGTCTGCAATCTATTCTTCAAAGAGCTAGAGAGTATGCCGTTTGCGTTTGTACAAGCTCAAGGCGAAAAGCAGTACGAAAACCTCCGCAAACTCGCCTCGCAATACAATATGACGGTCATCGCGCCGCTTGTGCGAGCGCAGGGCGGCAAAATCTACAAGAGTATCTACCGCTTTAGCCACGATCGCACCAGCCGCTACGATCAGCGAGTTTTTATGGATTACGCGCACTGGAATGAGGCGGACTATTTTGAGAGTAGCAAACGGCGCGATCGCCCCGCAATTTTCAACTATCATGGGTTTAGGATTGGGCTTTTGGCGGGCTTTGAACTGCACTTTGATCTACTCTGGCAGCAGCTAATCGCCCGCAAGGTCGATTGCGTCATCGTTCCGACTGCAAGCACCTTTGAATCCTTTGCCCGCTGGCAGACGCTGCTCAAATCTCGCAGTTTCACGGGCGGCTGCTACGCGCTACGCGCAAACCGAATCGGCACATACAACGATCGAAGCGGCGCATGGGAGTTTTACGGCAACTCGCTGGTCTGTAATCCGTTTGGCGAGATCGAAAACGCGCTCGAAGATCACGAAGGAATGCTCATCGCCACGCTTGAAAGATCGCTGATTACCGAAGCTAGACGCGCATTTGGTTTTTCGCGGATTGTCGCTAGTCGCTTGAGCTGATCGGCTATTTGAGCGGCGGCTTGTCGATCAGGCGGATAAACTCCTCGTGGCGCTGATTGACCAGCAGACGATAATCCTTCTCGTAACGGCGTACATTGGCGTGATAGTCGTTGAAGTAGTTTGGATCGACTGCTTCCGTGATCGGCTGATCGCTTCGATCGGCTTTTGCGCTTTCTGGTTGCTTTGCGGGCGGCTTGGAGACCTCAAGCGAAGGATTTTTCACCACCGCGCCGCTGCTAGTCGAAAATGCTTTTAGCGTAGGCTGGGTAGCCAAAAGCGAAACCGCCGACAGAACCAAAATAGTCAAAACTCTCATCATAAACCCCCGCAAGCAACAACTATTCCGATATTCTACCAAACACTCGCGCATAAGCTGTGTGCTCTGCCGATCAAACAGGCGGCGCTATGCAAAAGCCGCTAAACTATCTCTCAAAGGTTACGCCATATGATCATTCGCAGAGAGATTACAGTTTTTGGTACGGTTCAGGGCGTTGGATTTCGCCCGTTTGTCTATCGTCTGGCGCACGAATTGCAACTTGCGGGCAGCGTGCGCAATGATGGCTTTGGCGTAACGATCGAGATCGAAGGCGAAAGCGCAGTCTGCGAGCGTTTTTGCGAACTTCTTGCCAGCCAAAAACCGCCATTAAGTATTATTTCGTCGATCAAAAAGCGCGATCTCACGCTCCAAAACGAAACCGATTTTACGATTGTCAATACGGCGCGAAGCAAGAGGGTGATCACAAACGCGCCGCCCGATACCGCGCTTTGCGATGACTGCGCAAAAGAGCTTTTCGATCCGCTTAACCGCCGCTATCGCCACCCGTTTATCTCCTGCACAAACTGCGGTCCGCGCTACACAATTCTCACGCGCCTACCCTACGATCGCGCCGAAACTTCAATGCGTAGTTTCACGATGTGCGAGGCGTGCGCGGCGGAGTACTCCAACCCGATCGATCGCCGTTTTCACGCGCAGCCAAACGCCTGCCACCACTGCGGCTCAACGCTTACGCTCTATGACGCAAGCGGTCAAACGGTGGCAGTTCGTCAAGAGGCGATCCGCGCGGCGGTCTATGCGCTGCGAAACGGCAAAATCGTCGCGATCAAAGCGCTTGGCGGCTTTCATCTCTGCGCGATCGCGACAAACGAAACGGTGGTTAAACGCCTCAGAGAGCGCAAAAATCGCCCGTCAAAACCGCTCGCCGTGCTCTTTGGCGCTATTGAGACGATCGAAGCTCAAGCGCAGCTTTCAGACGAGGCGCGAGAGCTGATCGCCAGCTCCGCCCGCCCGATCGTGCTGGTGCGAAAGAGCGATCGCTACTCGCTTGCGCCGAGTGTCGCGCCCGCAATCGACCGTATCGGCGTTATGCTTCCCTCCTCGCCGCTTGAGGCGATCATTATGAACGATCTACGAGAACCAATCGTCGCCACAAGCGCAAACATCTCAAACGAACCGATCATCTGCAACCTTGCCGAACTAACGACAAAACTCGGCGCCGTTTATGACCTTGCGCTAGATCACGATCGCGAGATTGTCAATGCGTGCGACGATAGCGTGGTGATGGAAACGGGCGTTGCGGCTGTAATGGTGCGGCGCGCGCGCGGCTATGCCCCAACGCCGTTTGCGCTTGCGAAGGCGATCGCCGCTCCCACGCTTGCGCTTGGCGCACAACAAAAAAGCGCGATCGCGATCGGTTTCGACAAAAACGCAGTACTTAGCCCGCATATTGGCGACTTGGGCAGCGTCGATTCGCTGGAGTTTTTTGACCGTACGATCGCGACATTCAAGCGGCTCTACGCCTTTGAACCCAAGCGGATCGTCTGCGATCTACACCCGCGCTACGATTCGGTCAAATGGGCGCTGGCGCAGCAGTTGCCGACCCTGCAAGTTCAGCACCACCACGCCCACGCGCTCGCTGTAATGGCGGAACGCCGCCTCGCCTCACCTGCCCTTGCGATCGTCTGGGACGGTACAGGCTACGGTACTGACGGCACGATCTGGGGCGGAGAGTTTCTCGTAGCCGATTACGCGCGCTTCGATCGCGTTGCGCACATCAAACCGTTTGGGCTAATTGGCGGCGAAAGCGCGATCCGCGAGCCACAAAAGATCGCCTACGCGCTTTTGCACCAAGCGGGGTTATCAGAGCGGCTGGACGACAAAAATCTAGCGCAAATGGTTGAGCGCGGGATCAACACGCCGCAAACTTCATCGATCGGACGGCTCTTTGACGCAGTGGCGTATCTGATCGGCGCGTGCCGCGAGTTTGGCTTTGAGGGGCAGAGCGGAATGACGATCGAAGCGCTCTATGACGAACGCGAAACGCGCAGCTACCCGTTCGAGATCACGAATGGCGCGATCGGCGTTGAGCCAATGATTCGTGCGCTTTTAAGCGATCCGCCGCAAATTGCCGCAAGCAGATTTATCAACACGCTCGCGGCGATCGCGCTTGAGGTTGTGCGCGGTTACGATCTGCCGATCGTGCTCTGTGGCGGCGTGTTTCAAAACCGCGTCCTTGTCGAAAAGCTTGTGCCGACTCTGCGTAGCGCCGGCAAAACCGTCTATCTGCCGCGCCTCTTTCCACCAAACGACGGGGCGATCGCGCTGGGACAGTTGGCTTACGACGGCGAGTAACGCTAGGCTATGATTCCACGCAATTTTTACAGCACTCCCCCCCCCCATCATAATTCAATGTAACTTCATAGTTCCGCGCGTCAACACAATGTCTATTTCGCCTTTCTTGGACGATGTGTTGCCTAAAACATCGGTTTGAGTGCGCTTGGTCACGGGTCGATCAGTGATTTTCATTTTGTAATCTGGAAAATATCGTTTGAGGACATCACAAGTTGTTTCAAAAGTATATTGACGCGAATCTGTTCTGACATAAACAGTTGAATTCTCTTTCATCATGATTACACAAGAGCTAAAGACACTTTCTAGCAGATTACGATATTCTTGACGGTTTGCAAAACGTCCTTTGTGTTTTTCCTTGGATGAAATCGGCGATGCTACTCTACCAAGTAGCCAAAGTCTAAGCCATTGATCTGCATGATAGTCTGTTATAGAACAATATGGTGGCGAAGTAAACAGTAACGAATATTTATGTTTATTATATCGTGAGATACTTGGTATATGCTCAACACTATCTCCAAGTATCATTTTGCAATTACCGGTTTTAGAAATCACACCTTTTTCATATCGCCATACGATGCGTTTATTTATGAAATGATATGGATTAATTTCTGGAGGTGTTGCAAGATTATGCGCCTTCCACCATTGTATTGAATAATTCATACCCATGGCTTTTGTCATCTTCATTTGATTTGAAAGACCTTCACCTAACTTTCCATGAAGATGTATTAAAATTATTGCCATAAGTGTTTTATCAATATCTGTATTTCTCCAGTCAAGATGATCCCTAGCAGATAGCAAAAACTTTAGTACTTCATCACAAAAACAAAGACGGAAAAATTCATGCATATCCTTAATTTCAGTTTCATACTGATTACGATTATTATAAATTTCTTGCAAACGACATAGAACTTCAGTTTTTGGCGATGGACTTAGTTTAACATATCCATACAGCCACCCAACAGGATTTATTTCAATACCTAAAGCATTGCGTCCTCGAATGCTACTGGCAAAAATGCTTGACCCACGACCGGCAAAAGGATCAATGATATAATCACCCGTGTTTGAGTATTTATCAACAACATCAAATGCAAATTCAAGTGGAAACATTGCATAGTATGGGCCAAAACGCGCCCATCGCGATTCGGCCGTTTTATGTCCTTTTACAATTTGCTCAATAGATATCAAGTTTTTGACCTCTCTCTTATTTCTCTTGCAATATCATCAAATAAGCGATTACCTAGATTTAATGGAATTGCAGCCTCCGCGTGTGCAGAAATAAGTGGAGATATTGAATTTGGATACCTAGTTGATGCGAGACCATCAAGTAGTTTTAAAACATCTCCCAATCGTGGAAATTGATTTACATTAGCAGTTATAATATTTTTTTGCTCATCAGAAAACCACGCAAGCACTGGAACTAGTTTTTGTCCTAATGCAGTTTTATAAAAAAATTTACGACCAAAATAAGTATCCTGTCCATAAGGCTTGGAGCTTTCAGAGTAAACGATATTCTTTTTGATATATTCATCAGTCAAAAGAAACGCAGTTTGTTTTGGGAAGACACCATCAATCCCGTTTTTTGATGTATCAATATTAACAAAATGATTAAAAAAACCGCCAGATTTTTCTATACCTAATATAATTAAATCATTGCCATTTATTTTCTTTTGTAACTCATTTATCCGTCTCAGCTCAAATTCAATGACTTTTGTTAACCATGACGATGTGCTAAAGACGGCAAGCGGACCGTCTATAATAAATGCAACACGACGTAAAGTTGCTAGCCAGTTTTTCTTCTCAAATGAACGCAAAATATTGACAAACCATAATTTTTCCAATGTTGCCATTGTCTGTCCAAAAAGCTCACCGTTAATACCGCTTGAATTCATCAACTCATGCAAACGAAGCGCATCCGTAGAAAACAATGTTTCACCAGAGTGCAAACAAACATATTCTCCATAACCATATGTCATATCTTCCTCTACACCATCAATAGGGCTAGACGGCAAATTCCGTTCAGTAAATTTCTCGCGTTTTATACGAAAAAGATACTCATATGTGTCAAGTAAGGTTTCCCCATCAGAAAATGGTCTAACGCTTTTCAAGTCTTCAAACAATATCTTGCGAAACGAACTTTTTGCATCTTTTTCGGCATCAATAATAATGTTGCATCCAGGAAATACACTTTCTTGCGTTGATGCTTTCTCCGTTTCACGAAATTGTTTTGGATCAATAAACTCATCTTTTGCTAACTTGGCAATTTTTTCCAAATCAATCAAAACTGAAGCAATTGTTACATAACCATATTCGGCTCCTGGAAAACCTTTTTCTGGACGCCCTTCAAGATGACTACCATCAATCGCTAAAATTAAATCTGGTTGAATTTTGGATAAAGAAAGTTCATTCTGGTGTATTAGTGTTTTTCTAATACTCTCTGTAGTATGCGTTGAAGGTTGAATATAAATGCGTTCATGCAACGCCTTGATTTTTTCGCTATCAAGGATTCTGCGCAGCGGTTCATAACTCGCAAATTCACCTTCAAAGCCCATTTGTGCCACTCCAGATAGAAATTTCAAATTTGTCCACTTGGACAGGAATAACGAATGGATTGCTCAAAGTCTTAATGCGCAGAAATCCTTTATCTTGTGCACGCAATATTGACAGTTCAAAATCAGCAAAATCATAATACTTACGCAGCTCTTTTGTTTCATCAGTATTATTGAGGTGTGCAATAAACCAATTGGAAGTGTTGCGCAAAATATTGCGTTGAATGCTGCTCACTTCTTGTGTAGCATATACCATACCAATGTGATATTTTGCGCCTTCTTTTGCTGCGCGCACCCAAATATTTTTTGTGCTCAAATCATTACTGGCAGGCAGTATATTGTGCGCTTCTTCAATATAAACCAAAATCTCTGGGATTTTTTCTGAGCCTTGGATAAAGTAGTTCTGATTGCCTTTAAAGATTTTATTCATTATTCTATCTGCAGATGACTGATTTAAATCTGGATCACCTGTTGATTGATCCATGATAACAAGTTTCCCGGAAATAAGATGCTTATAAATGTCATCAGCATAATCAGCGCTTGTGTCTGCGCTATGCTGTTCTCTTGCTTTGCCTATTTTTCGCGTTCCGTTTGGGTATTGAAAAATACCAATTATTTTTTTGAAATCATCATCTGCCCATTGATTACCCGATGATGACTTTTGAACATAGGCAGTTTCAAAATCTTTATATTCTTTATTTTCTCTGATAAACTTATCAAGGGACTCAAATGCTCCTGCCAATTGCGCCAATGTTGGATTGGACTGACTAAATACTTTGGCTGCAGATTGATAATCCGTTGCATTATCATTTGTGCTATTAGTCATTTTATCAAGTAAATCTTTATTGAATAGTCCTTTTGTTGAAACTATAAGACCTTGCGGCACAGAAAATCCGGCTCGTGCTAATACTGAGCGATATGCTAACACCCTCCTGTTATATCTTGTAGTCGCACTTTTATCATTTTTATCAGGTTCTTCAAAATTGATCTGTGCAAAATTCTTAATATAAGCAGTACTATCCTCTGCTAAGATAGAATCAATAATTTCTTTGCCAATCTGCAAATTTTCATCTAAATAAAAATTGAGCAACATAAGTATACGGTCGGGATCATTCGGATGTTTTGTAATTCCATAAGTTACAACTTCATTTTCTTTTTTTTCATTTGGCAGTATTTGCCAAATGTTTTTTAATGCATTTGGATTTCCGTTCCCGTCTTTATCTTGAGCGTTTTCATTGGCATATTCTCCATTGGGGTCAAATATAATTTGCCCGATTCGCAATGAGACTTCATCTCCACTATTTGGCTTCCGTAATTCAAATACAGATTTTGCTATAATTTTTGTTGTATTAGATTTGCCCGTGCGTGTCATACCAAATAATGCAGATTTTTGGCTCAGTAAATCAGCAGGAGATATATAAACTCTCACATCATCTATCTGCTGATATTTTCTGTTAGTAGAGGCATAACGAATAAAGCCAAGCTTAACCCGCGCAGAAGTGTGATATCTATCTTGCATCTCTTGCATATTTGACGCAGAGCAATAATTGACAATTTGTTCAAGTGCTTTGGAGTTGGGTTTATAGACTTTTAAACCACGATTAGGATAGTAATTTGAAATGTCACTACCAAAAAATAAAGATAATTCTGACTGTGGATTTTGTTGGTTTACATCCAAAAAAAATGTACCAATAATCCTACATTCCACACCTGCATATCCCAACAGCACCCTTGTTTTTGCATCCATGGTGCCATCGCTATCCCAATGTCGTTCCGTCTCACCAGAAACCCGCTGTGCTGTTTCAACGCGAATGCGTTCTGCCTCTTTGTCATGCGGTAATGGTGCGCTATCCATAACACGCAAAAGAATAAAAGATGTATCTTCGTGTTTGAAATCAATTGCATCAGCGCTGTTTGGATCGATTCTTGTTGCGACAATAAAACAGAGACTTGGAATCCCACCGACATCTTTTCGTTGCTTATCGTGAATTATTACCCTGGCAGTTTCATAATTGATGGAATATAGTTCCCCTATGTATTCAGATGGTTGAATAAGCTTTCGTATTGTGCGCCGCGCATCTGTGCTCGTATTCTCGGCTATGGCGCAACGCAGACCATCTTCAATACCCATGCCAAACCCCTATTATGATACAAACTAAGCCGTAATACTACCAATGTTAAGATTATGAGCTACTGAAGTACCCAAATTGGCAAGCGGAAACAATTCTAGCTCAAGTTACCGTGCCCGTGATTATGTTAGAATCACAAAACGCGAATTTTTTGAAAAGGAAAACAGTGCCAACCGTAAACAATAGTACCATTGTAAGCAATCCCAACCTGAAACAACCCAAAACTATCGCAATTATGAAGCGGGTTTTAGAATCCAACGACCAAAACGCGATAGCCAATCAACGCTCTTTCGACGAACGGCACATTCTGGCGATTAACTTGATGAGCAGCCCCGGCAGCGGTAAGACGACGCTTTTGGAAGCGACAGCGCGCAAAGCTAAGTTTAAGTTTGCCGTGATCGAAGGCGACATGGAGACCAACCGCGATGCCGATCGACTGCTCAAACTTGGCGTCAATGCTTATCAGATTTGTACAGGTACGGCGTGCCACCTCGAAGCCGATATGGTGAGAAACGCCGCCGATCAGATGAACTTAAACGGCATTGAAGTACTGTTTGTAGAGAATGTGGGCAACCTCGTCTGCCCCGCCAGCTACGAACTTGGAACGCACTTAAATGTCGTGCTTCTCTCAACGCCCGAAGGCGATGACAAGGTGCTCAAATACCCTGTTATGTTCCGAACCGCCGATCTTGTGCTAATCACCAAAGCCGAGCTTGCGCCGATGTTTGACTTCAGCGTCGATCGCGTTCGCAGCGAGGTGCGGCAGCTAAAACCTGAAATAAAAACAGTAGCTGTTTCAGCAAAGACAGGCGAAGGTTTTGACGACTGGCTTGCGTTTATTGAGGCTCATTTGCAGGCGCGTCAATGAGCGTGGTTACACTTGCACACGGCGCGGGCGGCACGGAAACGCGCGAACTAATCGAGACGATCTTTGCCAAACGACTGGGCAACGAGTTTCTCTCCGAAGCGGAAGACGCGGCTCTGATTCCCGCCGAAAAGTACGCTATTTCAACCGACGGTTTCACGGTTTCGCCCATTATTTTCGCGGGCGGCGATATAGGCAAACTCGCCGTTGCGGGAAGCTGTAACGATGTGGCAATGAAGGGTGCAAAGCCCAAATACTTAACTGCATCATTTATATTGGAAGAAGGGTTAGAACTCAGTATTTTAGAGTCAATTATCACCTCATTCGCCGCTGAACTTAAACGCAACCAAACGCTACTTATTAGTGCCGATACAAAAGTTGTTCCAAAATCCTCTGGTGTCGGCGGAGTGTTGATCACCACAACCGCGCTAGGCGTAGTCAAACGAGAGCCGCTTGGGGCAAAAAACCTGCGCGTCGGCGATTCGATCATCGCCAGCGGAACGGTTGGCGATCACGGAGCGGCGATCTTTGCCGCAAGAGGGGGAATCGAACTCGCGGGCGATCTAAAAAGCGACTGCGCCTCGCTCTGGGAGCTAGTTGCGGCACTATTTGACGCAAACCTGCCGATCGTCTGTATGCGCGACGCGACGCGGGGCGGTTTGGCTGCGGTGAGTAACGAATGGGCGGCGGCGGCGAACCTCGCAATTACGCTTCGTGAAACGGCGATCAGCGTGAAACGAGAGGTGCTCGGCGCGTGCGAACTGCTAGGTTTTGAGCCTTACGCGCTTGCCAACGAGGGAATGATGATCGTCGCGGTTCGGGGCGAAAAAGAGGCAGCGCGGGCGGTTGAGATTTTGCAACAGTTTGAAACGGGTAAAAACGCCGCGATCATCGGTACGGTCGGCGGAAAATATAGCGGTAAAGTTGTATTGCAAACGCCTCACGGCACGGCACGGTTTCTAGAAATGCCGATGGGCGAACTACTACCAAGAATCTGTTAAATATGTACAAACAGGACGCAAAAAATGCATGAGTTTTCGGTGATTCAAGCACTTTTAGATCAGTGTGAAAAAGAGGCAAAAAAGGCTGGAGCAGAAAAGATTTTAACGATCACGCTAAAGGTTGGAAAACTTAGCGGTATAGAACCTGCCCTACTCAAAAACGCATTTGAGTTTTTTAGCGAAGATAGTTTTTGCAAAGGCGCAGCGCTAGAAATGACGATCCAACCCGTGATCGTGCAATGCAAAGTTTGCGGCGCGGAAACTACGCTTGAAAGCCTCAAGTTTGAATGCAAATCGTGCGGTAGCGACAAACTAAGCGCGATCGACGGCGAAGATCTAGTTTTGATGAGTTTGGAGATGGAATGATCGATGATCAAGCGTTGAGAATGATCGATGCAAATCTCAATCGCCTTCGTGAAGGTATCAGAGTAGTAGAGGAGATCTGCCGTTTTGTTTTTAATAACGCTTCTATGGCAAAGGAGCTAAAAAACCTTCGTCATCTGGTGCGATCGTCAGCTGCATTAGAAGCGCTAAAAACCCGCGATAGTCAAAACGATGTTCTGCGCCCAACGATCACAGTAGAAAACGATCGTAGCGATCTACAATCGGTCTTGATCGCAAACTTCAAACGATCGCAAGAATCCGCAAGAGTTTTAGAGGAGCTATTGAAACTATTCAACACCGATGAAGCAGAACAATTCAAACAGATCCGCTACACACTTTACACACTAGAAAAGCAACTTTTAACAAAGTAATTGCTATTGTTTGCATAGCTTTCCATTGCGAATGCTCCCCCTCTGTCATGTTGAGCGACAGCAAAACATCTGTGTTTGGCTTTAGATTCTTCACTTCGTTCAGAATGACAAGAGGGACGAGATTCTTCGCCTTCGGCTCAAAATGACATTCTCTCATCATTGCGTGCCTCCGCAGTAACGCGCTTTAGCGCTACTGCTCCGCAACCCGCGAAGACCCTCAAGGTACACAAACGACGGGGCGAGCGTTAGTCTGGCTGGAGCTGAAAATACCAACGCTGCCAGTGTCGTAGATGACCCAGGAGTTGCCAGCGGAGTCAGCGTTCTCCGTACCCGTAAAGTAGTAGTTGGTGCTCAAGGGATATGGCCATGAGCCGCCGATAGTGCCGAAGCCATCCACTGGAGTTCCGGCAGTTACCAAACTGGTTGTGAGGCTGGCTGAACCATTGATCAGCGGCAACTTGCCGCCCTGACTTGCGCAGTAAGTGCCAGCGGCTGTCCATTGTTTATCAGAGGAAGCCAAAGCGATAAAACTGCTGCCCAGTGCAGCGCCGAACTGAATATCCACACTAGCCGTTTTGGAGGTGTCACTCTGTAAGGTGGCGGTTACCGTGATCGTGCGTAGATCGCCGGTGCCGTTCAGCGTATATGCTGTCTGTCCGATCGCATTTGTGCTGTCGGTAGTGCCAGCCTGCAGACCCAGAGAACCACCCTTGACTGTCCAGTTAAAATCGACATACTGCCCAGAAACAGGAGTTCCGCCAAAAGTTGCAGTGGCAGTTAGATCGCTAGAACCAGCTGCTGCGGGATTGGTGGAACTCGCGCTTAGGCTGATGGCGAACGCAGGAGGGGCGGCGGTAGGCGGAAATACGATCGTAACGATCCCGCTGTTTGCGGCGTTTGTCGCCGATCCGCCGCTATGGATAAAGCTGTTCGCCTCCACACCATTAAATGTATAACCGGGTTTAACGGTAAGTGTAACAACGGCTTTATATATGGTAGCGGGTGCAAAAGCGCCGTAATGATCGGCATCGCTTGCGTTCTTCCATGCTATGGTTGCGTTGTATTCTGTAGTATTAAAGGAGGGAAGCGGTGTTCCATCTGTTGCTGGTGCGGGTATCTTGCCTGTAAGATCGAGATCGGTTACGATGGTTAGGTCTCCGCCGCCGCAACCTGTTAGGCTAATAAACGCTAGTAGGAGCGCACCGAGAGAGAGAGAGAGAGAGAGAGAGAGAGAGAAGATTTCGTCTCCGCCGCGATCTGTTTAAGTTGTGTAATTTTCATTGGTGATCCTTTGGAATGTGGAATTGACCGCATTATGAGACGATCGGTCTTAAAAACTTGTCATTCCCTGTCATACTGAGCGTTAGCGAAGTATCTGTGTTGGATTCTTTGAGATTCTTCGCTAACGCTCAGAATGACAAGAGGGATGAGATTCTTCATTTCGTTCAGAATGACATTTTCTTGTCATTCTGAGGCTGCTTTTGAGCCGAAGAATCTAGGCTGTTGCAAAGATTCTTCGGTCGCTTTGCTCCCTCAGAATGACAGAGGATACGCAATGACATTCGTGCGCGAATTGCTTTTTGCCGTTTGATCACGAAGGGATTTTGCGTGAGAACTAGGAAGCCGAATGCCCCGCGACGGGAGCATACTGCACCGTATGTAACCGAGCGTGGGCAGAGGTTGACGAAGTAAATCGCGCAAAAGACCGAGCGAGGACGGCAAAAAGGCTTAGAGCAACAGCTAGGACAGCGAAAAAGCTAAAGCAGCACCTTTGCGGCATAAATGCCGAGCACACCTGCGGCAAACGAGAGCAGATTGTTGGCAAAGATATTAACTACGGCTTTGAGATACAATGTATTTTCAAGCATTGCGATCGTCTCGTAAGTATAGGTTGAAAATGTTGTAAAAGCGCCCAAAAATCCAACGATCGCAAAGAGTCTAAGAACAGGAACTACGAGCACCTTTTCTGCACAAATCGTCAAGATAAATAGCGCTGCAAATGCGCCCAAAACATTCACAATTAGCGTGGCATATGCAAAGCTATGATCAAGGTATCTATTTACGCCGAAATAGACTAAATAACGAGCAACTGCTCCAAGCGCTCCGCCCAGAGCAACAAACCATATTCCCACCATAGCTATTCCTAATTAAAGTTTAGTTTTATGCAAACTCATTTGCCAAAAACTCGCCCGTATAGCTTCCGCTTTTTCGGAAATTATCTGCAACTTCTCGCGGCGTGCCACAATCAACCAACAATCCGCCGCCACGACCGCCTTCCGGACCTAGATCGATAATATAATCTGCATTTTTGATCACATCAAGATTGTGTTCAATCACGATAATTGAGTTACCCAGATCGGTTAAATGGTGTAGCACGCGCACGAGTTTATCCACATCGGCAAAATGAAGCCCTGTCGTCGGTTCGTCCAAAATATACAGAGTGCGCCCCGTGTCGCTTCGTGAAAGTTCTTTGGATAGTTTGATCCGCTGCGCCTCGCCGCCCGAAAGCGTTACGGCGTTCTGACCAAGCAGTATGTAGCCAAGTCCCACATTTTGCAGCGTTTTCAATTTTTGCGAGAGTTTTGGGTGTGCCGCAAAAAACTCCGCAGCATCATCAACGCTCATATTCAGAACATCGGCGATCGTCTTTCCGCGATATTTTATCTCTAGTGTCTGCGGGTTAAATCTGCTTCCATGACATGCGTCGCATTTGACCATAATGTCGGGAAGAAAGTGCATTTCGATCTTTATCTCGCCCTCGCCCGCACACTTTTCACATCGACCGCCCTTGACATTAAAACTAAATCGACTTGTGCCATATCCGCGCAATTTTGCCTCTTTGGTTTCGATAAATAATGCACGAAGATCGTCCATCATTCCCGTGTAAGTTGCCGGAATGCTGCGAGGCGTTCGTCCGATCGGAGATTGATCTAGGTAGATGACCTTATCAAGATGTTCCATTCCTTCAATCGTAACGCCTTGAATCTTTTTGACTTTGCGAGCGTGGTTTAATAGTTCTTGTGCAACAGGCAGAAGCGTTTGCAAGATCAGCGAACTCTTTCCGCTGCCGCTAACGCCTGTAATACATACAAAGTTTTTGAGCGGAAGTTGAATGCTTAGATTATTGATATTATTAAGCGTAACATTTTGAATTTCAAGCCACTGCTCTTTGACGCGGTTTTGAAAGTATGTTATGCTTTTTCTACCGGATAAATAATCGGCAGTTAGCGTATCGGCTTTTGCGATGAGATCTGCATTTCCCGCAAAGACCACATTGCCACCGTTACGCCCTGCTCCCGGTCCAATATCGACAACATAATCACCGCTCAAAATCGTCTCTTTATCGTGTTCAACAACAATGACGGTATTGCCGCGATCGCGCAAACTTTTAAGCGTACGAATTAGTTTCATCGTATCGCGTTCGTGCAGACCGATGCTCGGTTCGTCAAGTACATACATCACGCCCGTTAGACCGCTGCCAATCTGACTGGCAATGCGGATTCGCTGACTTTCACCGCCGCTGATCGTCCGCGCGTCGCGCCCAAGCGAGAGGTAGCCAAGTCCAACATCGACGAGAAAAAAGAGCCGTTCACGGATCTCTTTTAGGATCGGCGCTGCGATCAGCCGCTGCTGCTCGCTTAGGTACAAAAACCGCTTTTCATCGCCAAAAAATGCGTGGCACTCGTCGATCGGCATCGTGATCGCTTCGCCAAGTCCAATTTCTGCGACTTTGACAGCCAAACTCTCTGGTTTCAAACGATTTCCGCCGCATGAATCGCACACTTTTTCGACCATATATTCGCTCAATTCTCGCTCATCTTTGAACATATCATAAGCGATATTCATAATTCCCGCCCACGCTTTATCAACCGCATGATATTTCCAGACAAAATGGACTTCATCGACCGTTCCGTGCAAGAGCGCTTTTTGCTCTCTATCCTCTAGCGCCTCAAAGGGTATATTTGGATTGATTCCGTGCTGCGCACAAAAGGCTTGTAGATACTTATCGTAGTAACCGTTTTTGAAAAATATCTTGACCGCTCCATTGCTAATTGATAACGATGGTTCGATCACTTTTTGTACATTCAAAACATATCTTGCTCCAAGACCGTCGCAAGCCGCACAAGCGCCTTTTGGAGAGTTGAAACTAAACATCAGCGGTTCTAATGGTTCAAAGCTGACCTTACAATCAAAACAAGCTAAATGTTCCGAGTAGTGCTGATGTTTTGGACACACAACCTCTTCATTGTTTTCTACCTCGACTTCAACCTGCCCAAACCCCTCTTGTAACGCTCTTTCTACTGCGCTTGCAACACGATCGCTATTTTCAGGTTTGATCACAACGCGATCGATAATCACTTTGATCGTATGTTTTTTGTTTTTACCTAGTTCGATCTCATCGTCAAGCCTAGCTGTTACACCGTCGATCTGCGCTCGTATAAACCCTTTTTGCCGCAAACTATCAAGTAGATCGTTAAAACTTCCCTTCTTCTCTTTGACGATCGGAGCGGTGATAATTGCTTTGGCATTTTCGGGCAGTTTGCAGATCTGTTCGATGATGTCCGATGCGCTCATCTGGCTGATCGGTTTGCCGCACAGGTGGCAATGTTGCGTACCAACTCGTGTGTACAAAAGACGAAGATAGTCGTAAATCTCCGTGATCGTTCCAACCGTCGATCGCGGGTTTTTACTGGTTGTTTTCTGGTCAATCGCGATCGCCGGTGTAAGACCGTCGATCTTATCAACATCTGGTTTTCCAACGCGATCTAAAAACATTCGTGCGTAGCTGGATAAACTCTCCATATATCGCCGCTGTCCTTCGGCATATAATGTTTTGAAAGCCAGCGTACTCTTGCCGCTTCCTGAAATGCCTGTCATAACGATCAATCTGTTTTTTGGCAGCGTGAGTGAGATATTTTTTAGATTGTTCTCTCTAGCTCCAATGATCTGTATGGTATCGTTCATATTTCTCCCTTTGCAATTTTGTAGATCATCAAAATGATCATTAGTATATAAACTCCGATCACAGCTTTTTTGTGATATTTTGGACTGACTTTTGAAGCCCAACTAATGCCCAGTTGCACTCCTAGCAGTGAGCCGATTGACAAAAATGCGCCTTTCGTAAAATCCACATACCCCATTAAAGCGTATGTAATAAACGCAGAAGTGCCCACAAATAGCACAAAATATAGACCGATTGCAACCGCATTTTTGATCGCCGCGCCCATAAAACCCGTTAGGATTGCAACTAGCAAAAATCCGCCGCCGACTCCAACCATTCCCGCATATGTCCCCACAAGCAGACCTGCGGCAAACAACAAAATCCCATTCGGCGTTTTTGCATCGTCTTTGCCCTCTGCTTTTGTCCCCCACATACGCCACAAACCCACAATCAGCATCGCCAGAAAAAATAGCGCGGCAATGTGTGCGCTGACGATCGTGAGCAGATACGCGCCGCACGCCGCGCCAAGAACACCGCCAAAGCCCAGCGGCAGATAATCCAGCGGATTAAAAAGCTGCTTTTTTGAGTTGATGTACGAGCCTAAAATCGACGAAAATGTCATCTGCATCGTCGAAAGCGCGATCGCTGACTTCACCCCTTCGCCAAGCGCAACGCACAGCGGAACGACGATCAGCCCGCCTCCAATGCCGAAAAACCCAGACGCGACTCCCGCCACCAGACCCGTCAGAGCAAAAAGTAGATATTCCATTGCCAGCCTTTGCAAAAAAAGATGTGCATTATATCCCAACAATTTAGGAGGGGGCGGCTATCATAACAGCTAATTTCATCCGCACAAAGGCGTGATATGACCTTCAAAACCTCGCTACAAGAAGCCGCCGCCTACTTTGTACATGATGTTTTATCGGAAAATATAGAGGAAGTAGCCTCCACAACGCGCAAGCGAGCCTATGCCGCCTCGATCGAAGCAAACGGTGATGGGCAGCGGCAAAAGTGGATAGTCAGTGCGTTTATCGCCAAGCCGAGCCTCAAAAAGATGGCGCTGACATTTCTGAACGATCCCGAAGCCGACAACGAAACGCTAAGCGATCTGATCAAGGAGATCGCCAACATCATCGTTGGACGCACAAAGGTGATCGCCGCTGAAAAGGGGCTTGGTTTTGACATTTCCACGCCAAGTTTTGTCGGTGTGGCAAAGCCGATTCCAAGCGATTCGGACTTTCAGCTTCATTTCAAATTTGGTAGCGATATTTGGACGATCGCCGTCAAAAAAGCAGCGCAATGAAACAGCCGACCCCCGATCCGCGCACAACCGAAGAGCTGATTCCGGACTTTACGGAGCTTTTGGCAATGGAGATCGATCTCGTTTCGGATCTGGGGCAGACCAGTCTGCCGCTTCGAGAGGTGTTAAATCTCGAAAAAGGATCGGTCATTGATCTACAAAAACCTGCGGGCGAATCGGTGGAAATATATATTAACGGACGCATTGTGGGAAGGGGCGAAGTGATGGTTTATGAAAAAAATCTTGCGATCAGAGTCAATGAAGTATTAGACGCGAACGCCGTTTTATTTTACTTCTCAAAAGAGATATAATGTTGCGGTTTTTATTGTTGTTATTTGCGTGTTTTTGTGTGGCAAATGCGGTTAATATCAAAGAGATCAAAACAACCGCAACGGGCGATAAGGTCGAAATCGCCCTGCTCTTTGACGCGCAATTTACGGGAAAAGTTACCAATCAGCGAGATGGCGATCTACTGCTCATCTTGATTCAAGAGGCAGCGATCGACGCGCCACGCATATTTACTCCAAAATCCGATCTCATCGCCGCTATTCGCGTAACGCCAAAAGAGGGCGCAACGCAGATCGC
Organism: Campylobacterota bacterium; assembly: GCA_025997415.1. Classification (GTDB taxonomy): domain Bacteria; phylum Campylobacterota; class Campylobacteria; order Campylobacterales; family SZUA-545; genus JAIRKM01. The sequence goes on along the minus strand of BNUO01000010.1, from coordinate 11,291 downwards.
CATTACCCAAAAAACCCGCTTGGATTCCAGCGTAGAGACAAGCGGCGGAAACTTGGAACTGCGCCTGTCGTTTGCAAAAGGCGCTGCGAGCGCCACAACCGCGATCGGAGCGTCTAGAATGGATATGACCGAAAGTTATATCTATATGTTTCTGTTTATATCGCTGCTTCTTTTGTTGTGGCTGCTTGTGAAAATCGTAAAATCGCGTCAAAACAGTTCGTGGTTAATGGGTAAAAACAAGATCGATACGATTCAGATTATCCAGCAAAAACCGATCGACGCAAAAAATAAAATTGTGCAGATCAGCCTTCGCGGAGTGAGCTATCTTTTGCTTATCGGCAATAGTAGTTTTTATATCGATCGCGTTGATGAAAACAGTTCAGGCGGCGCGTTTAGCGAAATCCTAAAAGCAAACGAGAGCAAACTCAATGAATATATGGCGAAAAAGCGATCGTAACCGCCTATCGCCTACCCTCTCAAATCAAGCCGTTCAAATTACCGTTTTAATTGATTGACCGTGCTCAACATCTCGTCGCTGGTTGTGATCGCCTTTGAACCCGCCTCGTATGCGCGCTGACCCGTGATCAGATCGGTCATCTCCTCAACAAGCTGGACATTGGAGAGTTCCAAAAATAGTTGGCGCGTCTGCCCCAGTCCGTTTAGCCCCGGCTGACCTACAATCGGATCGCCCGAAGCGGTTGTGTTGATGTAGTTGTTATCGCCCAGCGCGTGCAAGCCGGCGGGATTGATGAAATCCGCAAGCTCAAGCTGTCCGATCTGGTTGCTCTGCGTTTGACCCGCCTGCATTACGCTGATCGTACCGTCCGCACCGATCGTAAGCTGCGTAGCGTCGGCAGGTACAACCACCTGCGGCAGCAACGGATAGCCATCGGCGGTTACAACCGTGCCGTTTTCATCGAGCTTAAAGTTGCCCGCGCGAGTGTAGGCGGTCGCGCCGTCCGGAAGCTGCACTTGAAAAAAGCCGTCGCCCGTGATCGCAACATCGAGCTGGTTGCCCGTCTCTTTGAAGTTGCCCTGCCCAAAAAGCTTTTGAATCGCCGTCGGTCGCACGCCCAAGCCTACTTCGATCCCCGTCGGGCTGATCGTCGTTGCGCTAGTTGATGTACCCGCGTACTCCATTACCTGATACATCAAGTCCGCGAACTCGGCGCGCTGCTTTTTGTAGCCTGTCGTATTGACATTGGCGATGTTGTTTGAGGTTGTGTCGATCGAAAGCTGCTGCGCTTTCATACCCGTTGCGGCTGTGTAAAGCGATCTAATCACCGTTTATCCTTTATGCTTTGATTGACGCGAGTTTGTTGATCGCGTCGCTGTTAATGTCGTTCATATGGGTATCCATCACTTTTTGGTACATACCCACCAAGCGGTTGGTTTCGATCAGCGCAGTCATTTCGCTAATCGGATTGATGTTGGACTTTTCCAGATAGCCCTGCGCAACGAGAAACTGCCCTTCGGCAGGAAACGGATCTTCGTTTAGCGGATTGTTGAGGAAGTAGTTGTGCCCCATCTTTTCAAGCCATTTCGGGTTGTCAAAACGGACGACCTGAAGCGTGGCAAGCTCCTCTTGTTCGAGCAGATTTTGATCGTTTTGCGCGTAGATCGTCCCTTCGGGGCTGATAGCAATTTTGCGATCAACGGGAAGTGCGATCGGCGCACCATCGGAATTAAGCACGCGAAAGCCCTCTTTTGCAACCAAAAACCCCTGATCGTCAAGCCGAAAACTACCGTCTCTCGTATAGCGAAGACCGTTTGGCGTTTCAACAACAAAAAATGTGTTGGCGCTTTGAAGCGCAACATCAAGAGGATTGCCGGTCTGCATCAATGTCCCCAGATCGTGATCGGTGTACTCCTCAACAATCTGCGGCACTCGCACCATTGCGCGGTTAAGGTGTTGCGCCGCCTGCCTCGTGTGGTTGCGAAGCGGCAGCTCGTCGTGCGTTTCAGTGTAGAGCCGCATAAAATCGCCTATCACCACATCATCGCGCTTAAACCCAGCCGTATTGACATTTGCGAGGTTATTTGAGATCACATCAAGGCGGTTAAACTGCGTAACCATACCACCTGTGTTTGAGTAGAAGCCTGTCTGCATTTGCCATTTCCTTTAGCGGAAGTTAGGCAAACATAGCAAAAGCCGTTCCATTTTTACGACTTAACTGCCGACAGATTAGAGCAACAACTGCACCACACGCAAAAGCCTGTCGATCGATGGCACAAAAACCCGCTCGCCGTAACTGTGCGGAGCTTCGATCGTAGGACCAATTGAAACCATCTGAACGCTTGGCAGCTTTTCGCCCAGCACGCCGCACTCCAGCCCTGCGTGAATGACGCCGTACTTTGGGGCGACCCGCTCGCTGCGCATGACCGCTTCGATCTCTTTGGCAAACAAACTCTCTTTTGGCTGCCATGAACTGTACCTGCCATCGCAGCGCAGATCAAAGCCGTTATTTGCGGCAAAAAGGGCGATCACGGCGTCGTTTGCCTCCAGCGCGTCAGGCGAATTGCCCCGCGCAAACAGAGTTAGCGTAAGCCGATCGTAGTCTGTTTGTGCCCGCGCAAAGTTGCAGCTTCGTTCCACCACAGAGTAACGCGGATCGCGGCTAATCACACCGTGCGGCACAGCGGCAAGCGCCGCCGTCAGAGTCTCGTCAAGCGCGTATGCGGTTTTGGGCGTTTGGATCGGTTCGATCGTCGTGTGTTTCGTTTCGCGCAAAACGGTATCGATCGCAAAGAGCGCAACAGCCGTCGCATTTCGCGCGATCGCGTTATTTCGTTCGCCGCCGTCAAGCGAGATTAGCGATCCGCCATGCTCTTTGGCAGTACGGCAGATTTCAACCAGCGCCGAAGCAATACCGCGATCGATATCCACGCCGCTGTGTCCGCCCTCGCAGCCTTTAGCGGTGATCTTTACGGCGCGAAAACGGGTGTGATCGATCGCAATCTCTTTTAACGACCTAGTCAGCGTGTAGTCCGCGCCGCCCGCACAGCCGATCGTAATCTCCCCTTCGGTTTCGCTGTCAAGATTGAGCAGCATTTTTGCTTTTGGCAGCGCCTCAAGAGCGCGCGCGCCGTTTAGCCCGATCTCCTCGTCGCTCGTAAATAGATACTCGCCCGCCCTGCCCTGCGCAATGAGCGTTAGCATTAGCGCAACGCCGATCCCGTTGTCCGCGCCCAGCGTTCCATTTGCGGCGTGAAGCCAGTCGCCATCGCGTTTGATTGTCGGCGGCTGATCGCCAAGAGCGACCATATCGTAGTGCGCTTGCAGGCAGATTCTGCCCCCATCACCCACAATCGCAAGGATATTGTGCGCACGATCGCTCTGCGTCTGCGCACCCGATCGCTCACAAAAATCTACCAAAAATCGAAATGCTTCCGCGCTATCGCCGCTGCCCCGTTTTGTTCTATTTAATGCTTCAAAAATTTCAAGCAGCCTCTTCATCTCTACCTCCTTCAAAAACTAACGAAATCAACTCTCGGATTACGGCTGCGCTCTCCTCGTGGTTGATTCGGTTGCGAAACTGCGTCGCCCCCGCCAAACCCTTGCTGTAACGGTGTAGATGTTTGCGAAAAAGCGGCACGGCAAAATCGCCGTGAAACGCCCTCATAGCGTCAAAATGCTCCAGTACAACGGCGCGTTTGAGTTCGTTTGTCGGCGCGGCTATGTTGCGCGTAAGCTGCTCAAAAATCCACGGCGATCCCATCGCGCCGCGTCCGATCATCACGCCATCAGCATTAGTCGCGGCAAAAACCGTCTGCGCTAACTCATACGAATCAATGTCGCCATTGGCAATGACAGGGATTTTTAGCGCAGTTTTGATCTCGCCGATCGCGTTGTAATCGACCGGTGATTCAAAACCGCCCGCACGAGTTCGTCCGTGTACCGCCACAAAATCCGCGCCCGCCGATTCGCACACCTTCGCCAGCTCTACGCCGTTGTTTTCGCTAAAGCCAAGCCGAATCTTGACGCTGGTCTGTCGCTTCGATGAAGTTTTTTTGATCGTTTCAATCAGAGTTCCAAGTAGCGCGGGTGATTTGAGAAGCGCACTTCCGCCGCCGCCGCGCACCACTTTGGGCGCAGGACAGCCTGCGTTGAGATCGATAATGTCGATCCACTCTTCATCGTTTAGTATCCTCACCGCCTCCGCCAAAACCGCCGCATTTGAGGCGGCAAGCTGAACGGAGTACGGCGTTTCAAGCGGGCTTTTTTCGTAGAGTTTGCGGCTTCGTTTGGGGTTGTGCGCGAGCGCGTTTGCGCTGACCATCTCGCTGACGGTCAAATCCGCGCCAAACCGCTTGACACATTCACGAAACGGAAGATCAGTCCAACCAGCAAGCGGCGAAAGCACAAACCGCCGCCGTGAAAAATCAAAGCCCACAGTTAATCAGAGTGTCCAAATCCGGCGATAAACCGGCGCTTTTGAGCGCAAAGTAGTATCTAAACGCAACGAATTCGTCCTGTGCGCTGCTGTCAAAAAGCTCTCGTACTTCATCAAGCCGTTCAAATTCGATATTTAGGTACAACCACGCGGTCAATGCCCGTTCATCGGTGCTTTTGATCTGAAAAAAGAGTTCAAGCAGATTTTCGGGCGCGATCTGCGTGTGCAAAGAGCGGGCGAGCGTCAGGTAATCTTTCGCGTTAAAATCGGCTCGCTTTGCGATCTCAACGAACTCGCTTTTGTCAAAATCAAGCGGATTTGTCGGCGCTTTGTAACGCGACAACAGATTGAGCGCGGCAGCGGCATTGATTGGGGTATCGAACTTCTGAAATCGTTTTTTCTCGCCATAGGTTGCGTAGGTTTCCAGCGCTTTATGGTACAGATCGTTGCTCGCGGGCGTATCTTTCAAAATCTCTTCGCTGACCGTTCGATCGATCTTCATACGATTGAGCTGATTGGCGTTCCAAAGGCGGCTCGTATGGTTGGGCTTGATCGCGCTTAGATCAACCGCTTCGCCCTTTGCAACTCGTATTGAAGCCTCCAAGATCGCGTCTAGATCGCCATCGCCCGTCTTTTCGAGTTCGTCGGGCGGCAGAAGCGTAGAGGCGGCGAGTACCTTTGCGGGCGCACTTAGAAGCGCGTTGTTGAGCGTTGCATCGCTCTTGCGTCCCAAGAGTGCGTTTGCGACAAGCCGTTTGAACAGCTTTATGTCCCTGTTGAGCCGATAGCGGCTGATAAAATCAGTCGCCGCGTAAAAGGCGATATGCGAAAACGAAACGGCAAAGACGACGATCGCAGGAAACATCGCCCAAAGCGCGATCGGTAGCGTCCAACTCTCGCCGTTGATCTGCGTTGTGTAATCGGTGCTGTCTTGCATATAGATCCAGATACCAAGCGCAACCAACAGCACAACCGTCAAAACCGTATATCGTCTAAGTCCCATGCCAACCCTTTCATTTTTCTAGCGCGATCATAAACCAAAGTCGCTGTAGCTCTGTTGTACCATCTATCGCCCTTTTGATCGGCAACGCAATCTCGCCACTCTTTGGCGTAGGCAAAAGCCAGCCGCAAGGCGAACGAGCTATGCTAACTCATGGCGGTTACGAAGCACAAAATCGCCGCCAGCTACTGTTTAATGCTCCAATAGCCCGATTTTTCTTTGCCAACTCGCGCAAGAACGCCTTTTTCTTTTAATTTGGCAATATCTCTACTAATGGTCATTTTTGTTACGCCGCATTTTAGAGCAATTTGCTGCATAGAAATTTTATAATTCGTTTTAATTAAATCAACAATCATCTTCTCTCGTGGATCGGTAACATTATCGACAACATTATCGGTAACATTTTGGGTTGCAATTTGAATTTCACCGCGATGATGCTTCTCTTTAAAGTCCGCAGTTGCCTGCTTGATCGCCGAAAGCATAAAAGCGGCAAATATGCCACTATCGTTATTGTGTGTGGAGCGTCGTATTGCCTTGTAATACTCCTGCTGGTTATACGCCACAATAGTTTCAACAGGTAGCCATGCAAAAATTGGATTTTCTTGATAAAGCAAAAGCGTCTGCCACATACGCCCCATTCTGCCATTGCCGTCCATAAATGGGTGAATAAACTCGAATTCGTAATGAAAAATACAACTTTTTACAACTTGCGGCAGTTTGGCATTTTTGACCCACTCAAGCAACTGAAATACCAGTACGGGAACTTGCGACTGCGGCGGCGCAATATGAACGGGAGTCTTGCCCGCAAAAACGCCTACGCCTGCATTGCGATATTTACCGGCGTCATCGACCAAACCATTCATCAATAGTTTGTGCTGCCTAAGCAGATCTTTTTCGTTATATGGGTTACAACCCAGCAGTTCATCGTAAGCAATAATGGCATTCTTCACTTCTAAAATATCTTTCGCTAGTCCCGCTACTCGTTTTCCATTGACAATATCGGTAACTTGCTGCAAAGTCAGCGAATTTGCCTCGATCCACAGGGAGGAATGAATGGTTTTTATGCGGTTTTCCTTGCGCAACTGCGGCGTAAGAGTTCTTTCGCGGATTATGTCTATTCGTTCCAAATTCGCGGCAATTTCATAAACAGAATTGAGAATTTCGGGCGTTATGTTAAATATCGGTTCATAATTTTGCATTTTTGTTCACCAAGCTTTAATGTTTTCGTATATGCTGATAGCTTCCATACCAACCCTTTCATTTTTCTAGCGCGATCATAAACCAAAGTCGCTGTAGCTCTGTTTTTTTGCTTATTTGTGGTAGGGGTGATGGGCGTTTATGGCGCAAGCGCGGTATATCTGTTCAAGCAGCACGGCGCGTGCCAGTTCGTGCGAAAGCGTCAATGGCGAGAGCGAAAGGGTCATATCGGCAAGGCTTAGAAAATCGGCTTCAAAACCGTACGATCCGCCGACGAAAAACGAGATAGCGCTGTGAAGGCTGATCAGTTTTGCAAACGCGAGCGAGTCCAACTGCCTGCCCTTTTCGCTTAGTGCGATCTTAAACGAACTGCTTAGATGTGGCGTAAATGCTTCCGTGTAGCTTTTCTGCGCCGCCTCGCGTGAAATCTCCTGCGCTTTTTTGATCCGCGCATTGAAAATTGGCACGATCGCCAGCTTTGCGTGCGGCGCGATCAACTGTTTGAAATGATCCTCCGCCTCTTGAAACAGAGAATCCCGCTTGCCGATAAATAGAAGATTGATTGACATTTGCTGCGAGGATACTTGGTACAGGCTTAAAAACCGCGCGATCTCGTGCGCTGCCCAACCATCTTTTAAGCATACATTAAGTATACATTTGCTCCAATTTCGCCTCCCAATTAAACCGTAGGCATAAAAGGAAGTTTCTATGTCATCGATCAGATCGGCGGTGTGCGATCGATGGTGATAGAGGGTTAGTAATAGTTAGATGAGAAAACAAATACATAGAATATGCTTAATCTTGTTTGTGATCTCTTGCGCGTTTGCGCATGATGAAGATTCAACAGTTGAGGCTTTTGTAGAGTTATTTACAAGCAAAGCGGAGACAACGCCAGAGGTGCACGATACAAATTCAACAGTTGAGGCTTTTGTAGAGTTGCTTACGCGAAAAAGTGAGCCAACGGCAGATGAATATTCTTTATTTGTTGGTGGTGGTGGTTGCGGAGGCGAGTTTGAACTTGATTTTAATGTTCAGGAGTGTGAAGCGTTAGGTCATAAATGGGGATCGCAAGAGTGTATGCAAATTGTGTCCAAAGATTGCACTCGTGATCCGTCTCGCCATTTGAACTGGATAAGAGATCAATTTTCAACCAAAAGCGCGACATACAGACTACTCAAATCAACAAAAATTGCCTCAAATAATGGCGAGCCATCTTACGAACTGATCAATGTCGAGATCGGCAATCACACTTTTCTGCTGTTTTATTCCGAACACACTCCATATACAGTTGCGATATCAAAGGTGGATAATATAGATATTAGCGTATGGGAAGATCGATATTTTGATACTATTAGCGCACGCAATAAAACTGTAAAAAATAAAAGCGGAGATCGTGTGGAATAAGCAAAATCCCATACAGCACAATCACCAAAGACAGCCAGACACGGTTTCTAACAGCGATCGCAGGATCAAACCATTCAAAGTTATATGCCTAAATAGATTAGCGTATCGACGAAAATACTGTTATTGATTTGTACAATCTCATTGAAAAACAGTTTTGATCTCTAAAAACTATAAAGATTTTATTGCCGCATTCAAAACAAATTTTGACATCGGCAATCTCTCGCACAACAGTCATCTATCGCTTAGTGCGCCATATACCAAACTATCCATATCGACAATCAGACAACCAAAGGCGAGAGATAGTAATATTGCTCTCGTTTCAAGCCCTCAGGTTGAGGAAACTTTCACTTTCAGGCGTAGCTTTGTCGTCCAAAAAACCGCTTCTCGAAGCAAGGGAGATTTCGCTCTCTTACGACGCTAACTCTGTCTTTGCCGATCTCTCCTTTGTCGTCCATCATCGCGAGATCGTGGCGCTCCTAGGCAAATCGGGCTGCGGCAAAACCTCTGCACTCAGCGTCGCGGGCGCACTCACGCCTCCCACAAGCGGCGAAGTGATCTTCGAGGGCAAATCGCACCGTGCCGTTACGCCAAAAATCTCGGTCGTCTTCCAAGAGCCAAGCCTGCTGCCGTGGCTTAGCGTGGAGCGAAATGTCTCGCTTGCGCTGGAGTTCAAAAGCCTCTACGCCGCCAAAAAACAGCGCAAAGAGAGAGTAGCCGCCGCGCTTGACGAGGTCGGTTTGACGCACGCGGCAAAGAGGTTTCCACACGAGCTAAGCGGCGGCATGGCGCAGCGGGTTTCACTAGCGCGAATGGTCGTCAGGGGCGCGGTGATGACGCTGCTTGACGAGCCGTTTTCCGCGCTCGATGCCTTCACGCGCCAGTCGATGCAGGAGCTGCTCAAGACGCTAATTCGCCGCCACCAATGCTCCGCGCTGATCGTTACGCACGATATTGACGAGGCGCTGCTCGTCGCCGATCGCGTGCTGCTGATGTCGCCCGACGGTTTGCACGAGTTTGACATCGATCACGAATTGGGCGGCGAGCGGCGGCGGCGGTCGATCAGGTTTTTGGATCTGCACGAAGCTATCGCCGAAAAACTAAATGATTAGGAGGCACAAATGCCATACACAAACAACATTTCCAGACGCGAGTTCATCAAACTTTCCGCCCTTTTGACAGGCGCGGTGGTCGTGCCGCAAGCGGCAAACGCGGTAGGCGAAAAAGCCGCCGACGAGAGGGTCAAGATAGGTTACCTGCCGATCACGGACGGTTCGCCGCTCCTGATCGCGCACGCAAACAAGCTCTTTGAGGCGGAGGGTTTGGAAGCCGACAAGCCCGTGCTGCTGCGATCGTGGGCGCAGGTTGCCGAAGCGTTTATGGCGCATCAGGTCAATGTCGTGCATCTGCTCTCGCCCATCACCGTCCATGCCCGCTACGGCGCGAAGTTTCCCGCCCGTATCACCGCGTGGAATCACATGGCGGGCAGCGCGCTCACCGTTGCGCCTGAGATCAACTCGGTCAAAGATCTAGGCGGCAAGAGCGTGGCGATCCCGTTTTGGTACTCGATCCACAATGTCGTTTTGCAGCAGATTTTGCGCAAGAATGGGCTGAAGATCGTCAGCAAACCAAAGCCCAAACTCGCCGCAGACGAAGTGGCGCTGATCGTGATGGCGCCTGCCGATATGGGACCCGCGCTGGCGCAGAAATCGGTCGCGGGATTTATCGTCGCCGAGCCGTTTAACGCCGCAGCGGAACTCAAAGGGATCGGCAAGATTTTGCGATTTACCAGCGATGTGTGGAACGATCACGCTTGCTGCGTCGTCTTCCAGCACCAAAAAGACCTCGACGAACGCCCCGAATGGTCGCAAAAGGTCGTCAATGCGATCGTCAAAGCGCAGCTCTGGATGCGATCAAACCGCAAAGAGAGCGCGGCGATCTTGGCAAACGACGGTGCAAACAAATACACGCCGTTTCCAAAAGAGGCTCTGGAGCGGGTTTTGCTGCCCAACGCGGAGCTGGACAAGTCCTACCTCGCAAGCGGCGCAAACAGCCACAAAGAGTGGAATCGCAGCCGTATCGACTTTCAGCCGTATCCGTTTCCGTCATACACCGAAGCGCTGATCAAAGCAATGCGCGAAACGGTCGTAGAGGGCGACAACTCGTTTCTCAAAACGCTCGATCCGTCGTTTGCGGCTCGCGATCTCGTCGATGAGCGGTTTGTGCGCGTGGCGATCGAAAAGGCGGGCGGCTTGGAGGCGTTTGGGATCAAGAGCGGCTGGAATCGCAAGGAACTGATTGAAGCGTAGCTTTTCCGTCCTGCTCGCGCTGCTGGGTTTGGCGCTTTTTGCCGCCGCTTGGCAGCTCTCGATCACGCTCATTGAGCCAAGCTCGGTGATGGCGGGCTACTTCTCGCCCCGAAAAGCGGCTGAAGCGATGGTTCGCCTCGCCGCGACGGGCGATATTTGGCAGCACACGATCGACAGTATGCGGCGCGTTTTCGTTTCGCTCTCGATCGCGATCGTTTTTGGCGTGCCGATCGGCATTTTGCTGGGCGTCTCGAAGCTCTTTGAACACACCAACAACCTCCTGTTTCAGTTTCTTAGAATGGTCAGTCCGCTTTCCTGGATGCCGATCGCCGTGATCGCATTTGGCGTGGGCGACGCGCCTGTCTATTTCCTGCTTTCGTTTGCAGGTATGTGGCCTATTGCGCTCAATGCTGCGGCGGGCGTGAGGGCGATCGATCCAAAGTGGCTGCGGCTTGCTAGATCAATGGCGGCGAGCAAGAGCGAGATTCTTTTTCGTATCGTTATGCCGGCTATTTTGGATCATCTGCTCACGGGCATTCGCCTCTCGATCGGCATCATCTGGATCGTGCTTGTACCCGCCGAAATGCTGGGCGTGCAAGCGGGGCTTGGATACCTGATCCTCGACTGCCGCGATCGTATGGAATATGGCGAACTCGTAGCGGTGATCATATATATAGGAATACTCGGCGCGATCTTGGATTACGCTGCGAGATTTATCCGCAATATCTGGCAAAGGAGATGATAAAGCTGATCATGTCATTCAGAGCAAGCGTTGCGATCGAAGAATCTAGGCGCGAATAGAGATTCTGCACTTCGTTCAAAATGACATTCCCTGTCATGTTGAGCCGAAGGCGAAACATCTGTGTTAGTCTTTAGATTCTTCGGCTTCGCCTCAGAATGACAAGTTTTTAAGATCAATCGTCTCATAATGCGCCCAATTCCATATTTCAAAGGATTGACAATGCAAATGACACAACTTAAACAGATCGC
>BNUO01000009.1 GCA_025997415.1 Campylobacterota bacterium | reverse complement strand
AGAGATGAAAGAGGAGATAGAGTGAAAGCTGGTTTCAGAAGCGAAAGAGGAGATAGCATAGCGCTAACGCGCTATGCTAAGCAAGACGAAAAGAGTCAACGAAATGGCTGGCTTGCACAAGAATGACAGAGAGGGTTTGCCATTCTGAATGCACGCCCTGTCATTCTGAACAATCCCTCGCGGTAGTAGCGAGGGTCGGTGAAGAATCTCGACACAGATACTTCGGCTTCGCCTCAGTATGACAATATGATGTGATTCTTCGATCGCTCCGCTCCTCAGAATGACAGGTTCTTGTCCATTAAACCCAAAACGCGGCTTGCGGATCAAAACTCGCAGATCAAAACTTGCGGTTTTGCTCCCAGTTCCACGCCGTGCGAATGGTCTCTTTGATCTCGGTGTAGCGCGGCTGCCAGCCCAGAATCTCGCGCGCTTTGTCGGCGGCGGCGTAGAGCTTTGCGGGATCACCTGCGCGGCGCGGCGCGATTTCGACTGGGCAGCGTTTGCCCGTAACCGCTTCGGCGGCGGCGATCACCTCTCGTACCGATGTGCCAACCCCTGTGGCGAGGTTGAGACAGCCGCAAAACGAACCCAATTTTTCCAGCGCCAACTGGTGCGCCACAGCCAAATCTTCGACATGAATATAGTCGCGGACGCAGGTGCCATCAGGCGTGTCGTAGTCTGTACCAAAAATCTTGATCGGCGGCGTTTCGCCCTTGATCGCCTTTAACACCAGCGGGATCAGGTGCGTTTCAGGAGTGTGGGATTCGCCGATCGCGCTGTCTGCCGCCGCCCCCGCCGCATTGAAGTAGCGCAGCGAAATGTGGCGCAGCCCATACGCCTTTTCGTAATCGGCAAAAACCCGTTCGATCGCCAGTTTGGTTACGCCGTACGGGTTGATCGGATGCTGCGGGTGCGCCTCGTCGATCGGCGTGTATTGCGGCTCGCCGTAGGTGGCGCAGGTGGAGCTAAAGACGATCTTTTTCACCCCCGCGCCCAGCATCGCTTCGAGCAAGTTTAGCGTGCCAATCAGATTGTTTGCGTAGTATTTTTGCGGATCGGTTACGCTCTCGCCCACATAAGCAAAGGCGGCAAAATGCACCACAGCGGCGAAGTTGTACTTGCCAAAAAGCGCTTTGAGTGCCGCGCGATCGGCTAGATCAACCAGCTCAAAAACGGCGCCGATTGGCACAGCCTCGCGGTGTCCATAGACGAGATTGTCTGCGATGACGCACTTTGCGCCGTTTGCTGTGAGGTGTCGTGCCGTGTGCGATCCGATGTAACCTGCGCCGCCTGTAATAAGAATTGGTTGTGCCACAGTCGTCCTTAAAAAGTGCGATACTACCACCGTTTGTTTAAGCTCTGCTACGGCAAAACGGCGGTTTTAAGTTTTGGTTTATGGAGGGCTTATGGCGAGCTACTCGTGGCGCAGCGTATCGAGCGGGTCGGTTTTGCCCGCCTTGTGCGCGGGATACCACGCCGAAAGCAGCACGATCACAAACGCGCCGAGCACGATCGAAGCAAAATCGGTCATTGAAAGTTCGAGCGGCAGACGGCTTGTACCATAGACATCTGCGGGCAGCGAGATAATGTCGAAATTGCCAAGCGTCCAGAGCGCCGCGCCGCCTAGTACCGCACCGATGACAATCCCGCCCGCGCCAATCGCGCAGCCGATCGTGAAAAAAATCTTCTCAATCTCGCCCGTTTTTGCGCCCAGCGCGATCAGAAGCGCGATCTCCTTGCGGCGGTTGAGCACCGTCATCATCAGGCTGGAGATGATGTTGAGCGCCGCAACGAGAATGATGAGCATAAGCACCAAGAAAAGCGCCCGTTTTTCCAGCGCCAACGCGGAAAAAAAGTTGCTGTTTTGCTCCCACCAACCCACAGCCCGCGCGCTTTCGCCAAGCTCCGCTTGCAGATCGTCAATCACGCTCATCGGATCGTTTGCACCAACATGAATGCCGTGTAGACGGTTTGGCTCAAGCGCAAGCGTGGCGCGAAGGTCGTCAATCTGCGTGTAAAAATAGGCTTTGTCGTAGGCGATCAGCCCCGATTCAAAGCTGCCCGCGATCGTAAATCGTTTCATCATCGGCATTAGCGCAAGTCCTGCGGGCTGAACGCGGGTGAAGATCATCAGCAGTTTTTCGCCCTCTTTTGTGCCGAAACGATCGAGTAGGCTCTTGCCCGCGATCGCGTCAAACGGCTCGTAGCTTCTCTGTTTTAGGGCGCGATCGATGACCGAATTGACAAGCCGTTCCGCCTCAAAATCGACGCCAAAAACGATGTTTCCCTCCATCAAAGAACCCTTGCGGCTCATCGCTCCGGCTTGCAGATAGGGGCTGAACTTTAGCTTGGGAAACTTGACGCGAAGCTGCTCTACAAGGGCGCTGTCGATCGAATCGCTATAACGCGGCAGAATGGTGATCGGGTAGTTCATCACAAAGAGTTTTTCGTGAAAATCGCGATCGAATCCGTTCATAATTGCCATCGCAACGATCAGCACCATCACGCCAACTGCCACGCCCAAAAACGCGAGAATCGCCGCGATCGAGATAAACGGCTGGCTCGGATCGAAACGCAGATAACGCCTGACGATAAAGGGAATTATGCTCCGTTTCACGCGCTACTTTTCGGCGAAAATGCCCCGTTTTGGACCCGATAGTCCGCAGCAGTTTTTGTACTTTTTGCCGCTGCCGCACGGACAAGGATCGTTACGGGGAATCTTCTTTTCGATGTGTTGAACACTCGCGTTTGCGCCGCTTGTGGCGGAGCCGATATGTGTTAGTTTTGCGTCGCGATCGGCGTTTTGCATCTGCGCACGCATCGTTTCGATCGCCTGCTGTTCATCTTTCATTCTTAGTTGCAAGCTATGCAGTGTTTTTGCAACGGTGGTTTTGAGCCGCGCCGTTAGTTCGCCAAAGAGCAAAAAGCTCTCTTTTTTGTACTCTACGAGCGGATCTTTTTGGTTGTAGCCTCTTAAACCGATACCGGTTTTTAGTACATCCATCTGATAGAGGTGTTCGCGCCAGAGTTCATCGAGATTTTGCAGATACAAAATGCGTTCAATCTCGCTTCTTTGTTCGGGGGCTACAAGAGACATTTTTGCATTGTAACGATCGGCGATCAGAGCCGTAACAAACTCTTTAACTTCGATAGCGTTTTTGTCGTTTAACGCACTCTCGTCGATCTCAATTTTTAGCTCTTCTCTAACTGTTTGAACGAGCCGATCGGTATTGAACTCTTCGGCGGTTAGTCCGTCGATGATCGAGCAGTCGTTAAAGAGGTGGCTTAGATAAAACTCACGGTTTTCTACGATCTTTTCTACGATTGCGAAATCGGGTTTTAATAGATCGCGTCTAAACTCGTAGATGATCTTTCGTTGTGCGTTTGCTACATCGTCATATTCAAGCAGATGTTTTCGCGCTTCAAAGTGCATGGATTCTACTTTTTTCTGCGCTTTTTCTACCGCTCTTGTTACCATTCCTGATTCGATAAACTCGCCTCGTTTGATACCCAGTTTTGACATAATTGACTTGATGCGATCGCTGCCAAAAATACGCAAAAGATTATCTTCTAGGCTAAGATAAAAACGGCTTTCGCCCGGATCGCCCTGTCTGCCGGATCGACCGCGAAGCTGGTTATCGATACGGCGCGATTCGTGCCGCTCTGTACCGATGATAAACAGCCCGCCAAGCGCTCTCGTCTCGTCGTCAAGTTTGATATCCACGCCGCGTCCCGCCATATTTGTTGCGATCGTTACCATGCCAACATTACCGGCATCTAAGATGATCTGCGCCTCTTTTTCATGCTGTTTTGCGTTGAGTACATTGTGTGGGATTTTGGATTTTTGCAACTGCGCCGAGAGCGCTTCGCTCTTTTCGATACTCACCGTTCCCACAAGGACAGGCTGCCCTTTTTTGTGTAGTAGTTTGATCTGTTCGATCACCGCTTCAAATTTCTCGGCTTCTGTACTATAAATCAGGTCGTTATGATCGGCTCTGCCAACGGGAAGATTGGTCGGAATGCTGATGACATCAAGCGAGTAGATCTGACTAAACTCACTCGCTTCTGTCTGCGCCGTTCCTGTCATACCCGCTAGTTTTTTGTATAGCCTAAAATAGTTTTGGAAGGTAATATCTGCGAGAGTTTGGCTCTCCTCTTTGATCAGTACTCCCTCTTTTGCTTCTAACGCTTGGTGCAGCCCTTCGGAGTAGCGCCTTCCCGTTGAAAGTCTTCCCGTAAACTCATCGACAATGACGATCTCGCCATCTTTAACCACATAGTGTACATCTGTTTCAAATAGATAATTTGCTTTTAGCGCTTGATCGAGATGGTGAGCTAGAATCGCATTTTCCATATCGTAGAGATTTCCAACACCAAAAAGCGCCTGCGCTTTTTCGATTCCACTATCGGTAACAAGCACAACTCTATTTTTTTCATCGACTGTAAAATCATCGTTTTTGATTAACTTTTTTGCAACCGTATTTGCCTGTTCATAATGGGACATTTTGCGGTTGGTTGGACCTGAAATAATCAGCGGAGTTCGTGCTTCATCGATCAAAATACTATCGACTTCATCGACGATCGCGTAGTTGTGTTCTCGCTGTGTCATTTCGCCAAAACTGTACTTCATATTATCTCGCAGATAATCAAAACCAAATTCATTATTTGTGCCGTAAGTAATATCAGCGGCATACGCCTCCCGCCGCTCTTCGCCAAGATCGAGCGTACTCGTCAAAATCCCCACGCTAAAACCGAGAAATTTGTAGAGTACCCCCATCTCCGTTCCGTCTCGTTTTGCCAGATAATCATTGACGGTAACGACATGCACGCCCTTGCCGCTTAGCGCGTTGAGCGCAACGGGCATTGTGGCGACAAGAGTTTTACCTTCGCCCGTTTTCATCTCGGAAATGCGTCCGTCGTGCAGCACAAGCGCACCGACAATCTGTACATCAAAATGGCGCATATTTAGCACCCGTTTTGAAGCCTCGCGTGTAATTGCAAAGCTGTCGTTGAGCACGCTTTCAAGCGTCTCGCCGTCCTGTACTTTAGTGCGCAGATCGCCAAACGCGCTCTGTAGCTCGGCATCGCTCAATGCGGCGTAGCGCTCCTCAAGCTGGTTGATCGCCTTTAGCCGTTTTTTGTAGCGTTTTAACTCTTTTTCGTTGCGCGTGCCCAGCAGTTTTGTGAAGATAGTGGCAAACATCAAGAACCTTTAAGTATTGTGGAGTTTTGGATTAAGAGGGTTGATTCTAGCACAGCGCAAGTAAAACGGACGGATTTTGGGCGGCGAGGAGTCGCTTTGCAGTGCAGAACGCCGCTAGGCGGGCTTTTTCGCGGGTCTGCTAAACGGCGTTGTAACGATATTTGCGATCAGCGGGTGGTGCAGAAAATTGGCATTGCTAAACTCTCTAAACGGCTCAAGATATTTCTCGGCGTTGTATTTTTTTGCCATAAACTCCAACTCGCTATCGACACCAAAACGGCAGACATAATTTTTGAGCGTATTTATCCAATGCTGCTGTTGCATTTTTGCGCCCAGTAGATTGATCTGTTCAATATAGAGCATTTTGTATATGCCGATCGCCCGATTAGACGAAAACTTATTTTTCAAAAACGGTCGTAGCATTTTATCAACCGCTTCAAAGTTGTTTTTTGTGGCGTACAAGTGCGCTGCTTTGAAGCGAATGGAGAGCATTTGATCAAGCTCTTTATATGGTTTTGATGAGATCAAAAATGGATATTCAACCGCCGCTTGCATAGCAAGAGTATATTGTTTGTTTTTGACCACCTCTTCAAACTTTTCTACCTTATCAAGCCGATCGAACTCGATCTTTAGCGCTACTAGATCGTTTTTGGCATTTTCACGCAAAAATGTCGCGGGTCCTTTTGCCTCTTCAAATCTACCGGCGTTCATCAAGCTAAGAAACTTATCCTCCTCTTTTTTCACGATCGCCTCATAGTCCAAAACCATAGGCGAACCTTTGATCATTTTGAACTTATCGATCAGACCGGCAAGCGCCGCCCAATCGGATTTCTCATAGGCATTTAACGCTTTATTAAATATCTCAGGACTGCGAAATAGATTTTTGATCACCAGATCTTTTGTCGATACCTTTGAAAAGAGTCGAAGATCCTCTTTGACTTTCTTTGGATCTGGGGTTGCGCCATTGAGATTTCTGATCGCATCTTTGAACCGTTCTTTGAAACGATTTTCCAGCAGTTCAAAGAGCGGAAGTTTGCGATAAAACTCACCTTCATTTGCCATATTGTAGGCTTCAAAATACTGTCCAGATTGAATAAGCTGCCAGTATGTGATAACTTTTGACGCATGTTTAACAAGAGCGTCAAATCGCTTTTTATAAACAGTATAGTTAAGCAGATCGCCCATCTCGTTTTTGGCAAGATCGCTTTTGCCTTGTGCGATCATCATAACTGCCTTTGGAAAGTGGATAGCAAAATCAGTTTCAAAGTCGCCCAGCAGTCCTGTGGCGCTGAACTTCAAAATAGGATTTGCCGCCATCATTTCACACATTGCTTGTACATTGTGATCTTTTATTGTTTGAAAAAACTTCTCTCGTTGATCGCCTAGATCAAGCACGGTAACTCGTCCGCTTTCAAAGGCAAAATAGATCGCTTCGCCGCGCTGTTTGATATCGACTATCACCTCTTTGGAGTTAAATATCGGTTCGGTTGTCAGCTCCAAAACGGAAAGATCAATAAGATACAAATAACCCGATTTATCGGAAACAAAACAGAATTGATCTTCGCTATCAACATACAACGCAATAGGCCAGCCGATTGTCGTGATCAACTCTCGTGCAACAAAGCCACCGATCGTGTCAAATAGAAAAATCTTATTGTCTCTTGCGCCAACCAAAAGCAGTGAAGTATGGTGCAAAAATTGTGTGCAGCAGATCACCTCTTTGTAGCTATAACCGCACATAATTGTAAATCGGCTTAGATCGTAGATTGTCAGCGTTTTTTTGAAGCTTGCGTAAGCGATAATTGATGTGTCTTTGTTGAAGCTGATCGCAGAGATATATTCGTTTAGTCTTGGCGGAATTGTGATGAGTTTTGAGTTATCCGTTCGGTAGATACAAACCTGTCCGTCATTGCCGCCGATAGCAAGCAAAGATCCGTCATTTGAAAACACAGAAACTTCCGTTGCCGCAACAGACCAATCGAGTGGATCTTTTTCGACATAATCGCCTTTTTCTGTTACATATTCTAGTAAAACAGTTTTGATTATTGAGGGAAAATAGAGGCACACAAATCTGCCGTCTTTGCTTGAGCTATTGCCGCGAAAATAACTGTATTCAACCTTTTGATTGAAGGTTTTGATACCGCTTTGCTTGCCCGTTTCACGATTGATAAACCTGATGTTGCTGTCGTTGTCGATCACCGCCGTGATTTTCTCGGAGAGGACCAGATGGTGAATTGGCGTGCTAATTTTGTAGTCTTGACTAAACTCCATGCTTATCCTTCCGATTTGACATTATGAAAATCGTCTTCTTGTACCTTATTTTAGCTCTTTTGCTCTTTTCCGCTGACACGGTTGATATTTTTTTGGGCAATGTCGATCGCAGCATCGTGCGCGGTAGGCGGGTGAGCATGAGCGGTTATGTCAATGCCACAGGCTGCGAAAAAACGCCGTGCCGTCTAATGGCTTATCGCTGGATTGATGGTGCAAAAGTACTATTTATACTTAATTTTCCCGACCGTTTTCAGCCGTTTGTTAGTCGCAAAGTGGTACTTGATCCTATCCGTGTTTCTTGCGTGGCGATCAGCGATTTTGAGTACTCAGAGTGCTATTTCTAAAGCAAAAATTGCCAGATTAACATCGCAACAAAGATCGTTAGAAAGCCGCCGACAAAAGTGATAATCGTCCCGTAGATCGCCATATCTTTGACCTTGACCGCGCCGCTAGAAAGCGCGATCGCATTTGGCGGAGTGGAGATGGGCAGTATAAACGAAAAGCTCGCCGTTGCCGTTGCCACCAGCAAAAACAGCTCGGAGTCAAGCGAACTGTGCTGGCAGAGCGAATAGACGATCGGAAGCGAAATTGAGGCTTTTGCGGTGTTGCTGACCACCAGCCCCACGAGGCTCATAGCGCCGACAATCGCGATCATTGTCGCCAGCGTTCCAAAGCCCAGCAGCGCCTGCATTGCTAAGGCGGCGGCGCGGTCAAATCCCGTCGCTTCAAAGGCGTTAGCAAGCGCAAATCCAGCCCCAAAAAGAAAGATTATCTCATAAGGTATTTTGCGGCAATCCTCCCAGTTGATCAGCCCAATACCAGGTATAAACAGTAGCAACCCAAAACACAAAATTAGTGATCGTTCATCAAGTCCTAGACCCGGATAGTACGGTTCGATAGGCGAGTTGAAAAACAAAAGCGCGGCAAGCGCGAGTATGATCGCGCCCAGTTTTTTCTGCTCTTTGCTCATCGGCGCGTAATCGCTTAAGCTGTATGCAAGTTTCATCTTTCCCACACCGATCGAGAGCATTAGCGAATTTGCGATCAACATCGAAAAAACAAGCGGCGACATCACCGCGATCCACTTGACAAACGATGGCGCGTTAAGCGAGTTTGCCTGCAAAAAGCCCATAAAAATCAGATTGGGCGGCGTTCCGATGGGCGTGATCAGCCCGCCAATGCTTGCGCCAAAGGCGATCGAGAGCGCAAGCCGCATTTTCAAACGCATATCGCTTGCCAAAAAATGCGCAAGCGGCATCAGCAGCAGCGCGGTCGTCGTGTTGGAAAGCACGGAACTAAGCGCACCCGCAGTTGCGCCAAGCGCACAGATCGCCCCAATCGGCGTGGCGGGAAAGACGCGCAAAAGTCTTCTCGCGATCACCTTGTGCAGCTCGGTTTTTTCGACGGCAAGCGAGAGCAAAAATCCGCCCAAAAAGAGAAAGATAATGCCGTTTGCGTAGTTTGAGGAGGTTTGCGCCGTGTTCAAAAGCCCCAGCGCAGGAAAGATAACGATCGGCAGGAGCGAAACAACGCCAAGCGGCAACGCCTCGTTTGTCCAGAGTACTACGAGCAAAATAATGACGGCAAACAGCCTCGCATGTGCATCCGCCAAAAACGGCAACGACACGAAATATACCGCGACCGCCGCCGCTACTGCGATCGAGATGCCTTTAAGTTGGCTGTTCATCACGAAATACTAGACTTTTCCGCCTTTTGCCGTTATTGTGGATGCGTGGATTGTTAGATACAGATGTTTCGCCGGCGCTCAACATGACAGGCATCGCGTTGTCATTCTGAGCGAAGCGAAGAATCTCAAAGCGGACTGAGATTCTTCGGCTCAAAAGCAGCCTCAGAATGACAGAGAGTTTGTCATTCTGAGCGAAGCGAAGAATCTAAAAGCAAACACAGATTCTTCGGCTGGGAAGCAACCTCAGAATGACATAGACGGCTTCGCCCCAGAATGACAAAGCGTCCCGTCGCTGTCGTAGCTTCTTATGCCACAGTTGTTTCAAACACCTTCCGAACTGCGCCTTTGAAATGCAATCGATCGCCTACCAGAGAAAGCGTAAGCTCTTCGCCGCTTTTGGGGTAGGTTTTTGCAGGTGATTGCACTAAGTTTTCTTCCAAAGCTCGTACAAAACTTGCCGCCATTCCTGTGCCGCAAGCGAGTGTTTCGCCCTCCACGCCGCGCTCAAAAGTCCGCACCACGATCGCGCCATTTTGTACTGTGGCGACATTGACATTTGCGTTGTATCTGCGCCGCAGATGACCCAGCGGCAACGCATCGAAAACCGCAAGATCGGCAAGCGCAACCAAGTGTGGCACGCCCGTGTCGATCAGCCAAAATCCTACGCCGTTTTCCACGATCGCACGATCCAAAACCGTATGTGCGCTTAACTCCGTCTCCACCACTTCGCCACTAACGGTTGCGCCGATCGCCCCCGCACCCGCTAGAAATTGCATCTGTGCGCTTGCAAGCGAGTTTTCAAACGCATAGAGCGCCGCCGCCCTTGCGCCGTTGCCGCACATTGCCGCGTCCGATCCGTCCGAGTTGTAAAACTCCCACGCAAAATCGTATTTCTCGTGCGGCAGTAGCACGATCAATCCGTCCGCGCCAACGCCGCTCGTGCGGTTGCACAGTCGCCGCGCCAGAAGGCTGCGATCGCTCGATACAAACGAGTGCGTGATCAAAAAGTCGTTTCCGCTTGCGTTGTATTTTGCGATCTGCACGGTTAGCCGATCATCGTTTTGCGCACTTTTCACCCAGTTCGTAAGCGCGCAGGTTTTCTTGCAGTACTTTCGCGGGTACTTTGCTTTTCATGGTGGCGATCGCCTCGTCGCGGTTGACGCAGCCTGTCATGGTAACTACGATAGCGAGGGCGACAACGCTCTGCGTTACCACATTGCCGACCTCCTCTTTGGCGATCGTGATGATCGGAATCTCGTAGATTTTCCACTGCTCGCGGTCTTCGGCGCTCGGCGTTACAAGGTTAGGATCGACTACGATGATCCCGCCTTTTTTGACGCCGCTTTTGAACTGCTTGTAGCTGACATTGGCGGTCGAGAGCATAAACTCAATCTCGCCCTCGTTGGCATACGGATAGATAATCTCGTTTTCGTCCAAGATAATGTCCACCTTTGTCGCCCCGCCGCGCACCTGCGAAGTGTAGGTCGCCGCCTTGACGCCGTAGCCGCCGCTCTCGATCTTCGCCGCCGCCAAAATCTCGCCCGCAAGCAGCACGCCCTGCCCGCCAACGCCTGTAAAACGAAGTTGATGTTTCATTTCCGCGCTCCTTGCGCTTTTAAGCGTACGCTTTCGTACGCCTTGCAGTATTCGATTCGATCGGTGTCATGGTGCAGTACGCCTGTGGGGAATTTGCCCGCCTGCTCCTCTGCCGAAAGCGTGTCGTAGCGGCTCTTTGGCACGGTAAGCGACTCGATCCAGTTAAGCGTATTGATCGCCTCGCCCATCTTGTTTTTGCGCCCTAGATTGATATGACAGTTGCTGAAAATATCGAAAAAACTAAAGCCGTTGTGCGCCAAACCCTCCGCGAAAACCTTTTCGATTTTCTTCGGCTCCACCACGCTTTCACGCGCTACAAATGTCGCTCCCGCCGCGATCGCCAGCTTTGCGGGGTCAAAGTTGGGGTCGACATTGCCATACTGCGTCGTAACCGTCCAAAAGCCCTGCGGCGTAGTGGGCGAAACCTGCGAATTGGTCAAACCGTAGATAAAGTTGTTGATCACTATGAAATTGAGGTCGATATTGCGGCGGCAGCCGTGAATGGTGTGATTGCCGCCGATCGCGAGCGCGTCGCCGTCGCCCGAAACGATGATCACATGTTTGTCTGGGTTTGCCAGCTTGATCCCCGTTGCGACAGGGATTGTCCGTCCGTGCGTGGTGTGTACGGTGTTGCAGTTGATATACGAGCTAAACCGCCCCGAGCAGCCAATGCCGCTGACGATACACACATCGTCCATCTTCCAGCCGAGTTTGGCGATCGCCCGCACGAGCGATTTTAAGATCACGCCGTCGCCGCAGCCCCAGCACCAGAGCGTCGGCAGTTTATCGACGCGCAGATATTCATCGTAGTTAAACGCCATTACAGCTCCTTTATTTTCTTGGCGATCACACTTGGTTCGATCGCTCTGCCGTTTGCTTGGTTGAGCGTGTCAAACTGCCGCTTGGTGATCCGCTCGATTTCCAGCGCGTATTGACCCATATTTAGCTCCACCACCAAGAGTTTTTTGTACTTTTCGCCGATCTCTTTGAGCCGTTTTGCGGGGCTGTTCCAGAGCGTGATCGGGCGAAATAACCCGACTTTGACGCCCTCTTTTCGCACGGCGTTGATCGCCTCTTTGACCGCGAGACTTGCGCTGCCGTAAGCGATCACCGCGATCTCTGCGTCTTCAAGCAGGTACTCCTCGTTTGATTCGATCTCGCTCGCGTGATCATCGATCTTGTGTGTAAGCCGTTCGATCAGCTTCTGACACGCCGCGCCATCTTCGGTCGGGAAGCCGCCCTCGCCGTGGTGAAGCCCCGTGAGGTGGTAGCGGTAACCCGTGAAAAATGGGTTCAGCACCGCAGGCTCATTTGGCGCGGCTTTGTAGGGCTTGTAGTCTTTGGCATCGCCCGTAAATCGTTTGCGCGCCGTGATCGCAAGGTCTGCGAGGTCGGGCAAAACGGCTTTGGCGTGCATATGCCCAAGCGTTTCGTCAAGCAGCACGATCACCTGCGTCATATAGGTTTCGGCGATATTGAACGCGCGTACCATCTCGGTGTAGCACTCGGCGAGCGTACCTGGGCAGAGCGCCACAAATCGCACATCGCCGAATGTAGGATTGCGCGCAAAGAGCACATCGCCCTGCGCCACGCGCGTTGGCAAACCAGTCGAGGGACCGCCGCGCATAACATCGACGCACACAAGCGGCGCTTCGTACATATACGCCAAGCCGAAGCTCTCGGACTTGAGCGACATTCCAGGACCGCTTGTGGCGGTCATTGCCTTTGTGCCGCTTGCACTAGCGCCGAGCGCCACGAGAACGCCCGCGATCTCGTCCTCCATTTGGATAAATGTACCGCCGACTTTTGGCAGCAGCACACTCATTTCGTGCGCGATTTCGCTTGAGGGGGTGATCGGATACCCGCCGAAAAATTTACAGCCCGCGTCGATCGCCGCGTGCGCCGCAAGCTCGTTGCCGTTTGCCACAATCTCTCTCATAGTTTTTCCTTAATCTCATAGCAGCCGTTTTGCTTGATCGCTGCCGCCGCCGCCTTGCTTGCGTCGGTGAGCTTGGCGAATTTGAACTCCTTGCGATCAGCGACACAGATGGCAAAATCGGGGCAGCTTAGCTCACACTCGCCGCAGCCGATGCAGGAATCTGCGTTGATCACAACGGCGAAAGCGCCGAGCGTACTTTTGGGGTCGCTGCGCATGGCGAGCGAGCCGCTTGGACAGACCTCGACACAGAGCGTACAGGCTTTGCAGCGGCTCTCGATGACCCAGACACCTTTTTCCATAACTAATCCTTTGAGTTCGTGGCGGTTGGTAGTGCGCCATTTTAGGCAAATACGGTTTAGAAGAGATGGCGAGCGCGAGATTCCTCACTTCGCTCAACACGACAAGAGGTTTCCCTGTCATTCTGAACGAAGCGAAGAATCTCAACACAGATACTTCGCTAACGCTCAGCATGACAAGGATATAGATTCTTCGGCTTCGCCTCAGAATGACAGCGGGGGGTTTAGGCTATCGATCTGTGCATTTATCTCCGCTAGTTTCTTGTCGCACTCGTCTAATAGTGTGCGGTTTTTGTCCAAGACCTCTTTGGGTGCGCGGGCGGTGAAATCGGCGTTTGAGAGCATAGTCCGCAGTTTGTCGCCCTCTTTTTCCGCCTTCGCTTTTTGCGTCTGCAAGCGGTTAATAAGCGAAGCAAGATCGACGCTCTCAGCCGCAACGATGCTTTCGAGATTATCGCTGACATCGATCGCGCCCTTTTGCTTCTCGCTCGTAACGATCACGCTATCGACCCGCGCCAGCTTCTCGATAAACGCCAGCGGCAGATCGGCGGATGCGGCGGGCTTGAACACTCGCACAAACGCCTTTGCGATCTGCTTGTTGGCAAGATCAAGCGGCACCTTTGCGCGGCGGATCGACACGATCGCCTCGATCGCCAGATTAAACCGCTCCTCGATCGCCATATCTCGCGCACCAGCCTTAGGATACGCGGCGATCGTAATACTTTCGCTCTTGCCACCAAGCTCCTTGTAGAGCCGCTCGGTGAGAAACGGCATAAACGGCGAAAGTAGTTTAAGCGCCTCAATATAGATCGCGCCAAGCTCGGCGATACTCTCAGGCGCGGCTTTGGCAAGCTCGATCCCCCAGTCGCAAAACTCCGTCCACAAAAACCGATAGAGCGTGATCGCGGCATCGTTGAAGCGGTAGCTCTCCAGCTCCTCGCGCACCTCAGCGATCGCGGCGTTGAGACGGCTCGCCATATACCGCCCAAGCTCGGTCGTAACCGCGACCCTTCCAAGCTCCTCGTAGCTCGCCTGCTTCATCTGCAAAAACCGCGCCGCGTTGTAGAGCTTGTTGGCAAAGTGCTTGTAGTTTTCCAGCGACTTGTGCGAGAGGCGAATGTCGCGCCCCTGCACGCACAGAGCGGCGAGCGTGAAGCGGAGCGTGTCTGCGCCAAACTCGTCGATGACCTCGATCGGGTCGATCACATTTCCTTTGGATTTGCTCATCTTCTGCCCGTGCTCATCGCGCACCAGCGCATGCAGATAGACCTCGTGAAACGGCACCTTGCCCGTCAGATGTACGCCCAGCATCAGCATCCGCGCAACCCAGAAAAACAGAATGTCGAAGCCCGTGATCAGCAGCGTATTCGGCACTCTGCGCTCCAGATCGCCCGCAGCCACATTCTGATTGTCTTCGTTGCCCCAGCCCAGCGTGCTGATCGCCCACAAACCAGAGCTAAACCAAGTATCCAGCACATCGGGGTCTTGCATAATCGTAGAGCTATGGCAGCTAGGGCAGCACGGCGGCTCGTCCTCGATCGTAGCCCAGCGGTTGTTGCAGTCGATACAGTAGAAAACAGGCACGCGGTGTCCCCACCAGAGTTGGCGCGAGATACACCAGTCGCGCAGCTCGCTCATCCACGAGTTGAAGTTATTTTTCCACTGTGCGGGTACGAAGCGCGTCTCGCCCGCATTGACCCGCTTGATCGCCTCGTGCGCGACCTGCTTTTTGACAAACCACTGCTTGGACACATACGGCTCGACGATGTTGCGGCAGCGGTAGCAGTGCCCAACTTGGTGAATGTGCGGCTCGATCTTCTCGACAAATCCGCCCTCGCTCAGCGCCGCGATCACGCCCTCGCGAGCCGCGAGCCGCTCCTTGCCCGCAAAGCTGCCGCACTCGCCGTTTAGGATTCCCTTTTCGTCGAAGATCACTAGATTTGGCAGATTGTGCCGCCTGCCAACCTCGTAGTCGTTCTGATCGTGCGCGGGTGTAACCTTGACCGCGCCGCTGCCGAAAGCCATATCCACAAAGCTATCGGCGATGATCGGTATAACGCGATCGATGAGCGGCAGGCGAACACTCTTACCTATTAAATGGGTGTAGCGATCGTCTTCGGGATTGACCATCACAGCCGTATCGCCAAAAAATGTTTCGGGGCGGGTCGTTGCCACGATCACCGCGCCGCTGCCGTCGTCAAGCGGATAGCGCAGGTGGTAGAGCGCCCCCTCGACTTCGGAGTATTCGACCTCAATGTCGCTGAGTGCGCCATCGTGCGTGCACCAATTGACCATATAGTCGTTTTGCACGATCAGCCCCTCGTCGTAGAGCTGCACAAACGCCTTTTTGACCGCCTGCCGCAAGCCGTAATCCATCGTAAATCGCTCGCGCGACCAGTCGGGCGTGGTGCCCAGCCGCCGCAACTGGCTGACGATCGCGCCGCCGCTCTGATTCTTCCACTCCCACACGCGGCGGATAAACTCGTCGCGTCCAATATCCTCTTTCTTCACGCCCTCCGCCAAAAGCCGCTTTTCTACGACATTTTGCGTGGCGATCCCCGCGTGATCCAGCCCCGCCTGCCAGAGTACATCGTAGCCGTCCATTCGCTTGTAGCGGACGATAATGTCTTGGAGCGAGTGGTTGAGCGCGTGTCCAATGTGCAAGCTGCCCGTTACATTTGGGGGCGGCATCATAATTGTAAAAGGTTCGCCCGCACAAGGTTCGCCGCCGTCTGATTTTGAAGCAAAATATCCTGATTTTTCCCACTCATCGTAGAGACCGCTTTCGATCTCTTTTGAATTGTAACTGCCCTCTAACGCCATCTAATACCCCTTTTATGCCGCGCGATTGTACCAAACGGCGGTTGTATAATTGCGCCCAAAAGATGGCGATAAGGATGGCGATGTTGAAAGCGGCGGTGATTCAGCAGCATTTTACGGCAGATCGAGCGGCAAATATGGCGAGCTGCGCGGATCTAATCGGTAGGGCGGCGGCGGAGGGGGCGAAGCTGATCGTGCTCTCTGAGCTGCACAATTCGCTCTATTTTTGCCAGAGCGAGAGCGTGGATTTTTTTGATCTCGCAGAGACGATTCCGGGCGAATCGACCGAGTTTTTCGGCGCGATCGCTAAGAGGCTGGGCGTGGTGCTGGTGCTATCGCTCTTTGAACGGCGCGCGGCAGGGTTGTACCATAATACGGCGGTGGTGATCGAGGCAGATGGCGCGATCGCGGGCAAATACCGCAAAATGCACATTCCTGACGATCCTGCGTTTTACGAGAAGTTTTATTTCACGCAGGGCGATCTGGGGTTCGCGCCGATCGCAACGAGCGTGGGCAAGCTGGGCGTGCTGATCTGCTGGGATCAATGGTATCCTGAAGCGGCGCGGTTAATGGCGTTGGCGGGCGCGGATATGCTCATCTATCCGACGGCGATCGGCTGGGATCCGCGCGACACAGATGAGGAAAAGGCGCGGCAGCTTGGGGCGTGGCGGACGATCCAGCTTTCACACGCGGTGGCAAACGCGCTGCCGGTTTTGTCGGTCAATCGCGTGGGGTTTGAGGCGGATAGCGCGGGCGTGGGAAGCGGGATTTTGTTTTGGGGCAATAGCTTTGTGGCGGGGGCGCAGGGGGAGGTTTTGGCAAGCGCACCGATACACACAGACGAGGCGATTATTACGGCGGAGATCGATCTAAGTTGCACAGATCGCATCCGCAGAATCTGGCCATTCCTGCGCGATCGAAGAATAGACTTTTACGGCGATATTTTAAAACGCTGGATCTAATGTTTCTAGCCTTTTTGCGTTGTTCGCTTGGTCTTTTCGCCAATCTCTGCGTCATCTTCGCTCGGCGTTCGGTTACATACGGTGCAGTATGCTCCCTTCACGCCTCGTTCAGCTTCCTTGATATTGACAAAAATCCCTTCGCGATCAACGGCAAAAAGCAATTCGCGTTACGAATGTCATTGCGGGCTTGACCCGCAATCTCTGTCATTCTGAGGCTGCTTTTGAGCCGAAGAATCTCATCCTTCTGTCATTGCGGGCTTGACCCGCAATCTCTGTCATTCTGAAGGAGCGGAGCGACTGAAGAATCTGTGTTTGCCTTGAGATTCTTCGGCTACGCCTCAGAATGACAGGCGCAATGTCATTCTGTCAAACGCAGTTACCGTTTCCCTATAAACATACCATCAACGGTTGCTCCGCCTGCTCCGGGTTTGGTTACCTTAAATGTGCCGCCTACTGTTTCGACACCACTACCATAGAACTTGCCTTGCAAAGTACCGCTTGCACCATTCCCTGCACCATTCCCCCCGCTGACAGTCGCTAGACTACCGCTAATGCCATCTCGAGTCGCCGAACCGGTAATGGCTAAATTCCAATAATCTCCTCCGTATCCTCCGACGGTAAACTCCATAGATCCGCTAAGCGCATTGGTTGGATTGCTGAAATTAATGCGCAAGTCAAAGTCTTGATTAATAGAGTCGATGCGTGCAAAAGTCCCGTCGTTATATTTGACCACCCCATCTATGACACCACCACCAGCGCTCGGGTCCGTGCCGAATTGTACATAAGTACCAATACTAATACCGCCTAGCATTCCTTGCACTACACTTGGATCTGTAATAACGCCATTGATATAGCCGCCTACTATCTGGTTGGCTGCCGGATCGCCATTCAAGAATACGGTATCAGGAACAAGCAACCCCCAACCCAAATATGGATCTACTGTTTGACTCAAACTAAATTGATTTGTGCCAGCGGGCTGTGTTTGTGTTGTCGTTGCCGTTGTCAATAACGGATCAGTACTCCAGTAATCCCATACAGGAGCTGGCGGAGGTGGAGGAGGCGTAGGCAGTTCAACGATTGGTGGAGCGATCTGTTCCACCTCTCTTATAATCTCGTTGGCAACATTATTGGTGGTATCGCTGCCCTTTGAATCTCTTATATCTTGCACGCTGTTTTCAGGAGGAGCGATTGTCTCAAATCCGCCATCAAGCGCAACATCATTGACAGGTGTTGCTTCAGGTGTTGGGCTTGCTTCATTTGCAGGAGCTGCTTCGGTAGTTTCAGCGGCTTCTGTTGTTGTGGTTGTTTCAGCCGTTTCCGTTGCTTCCGTTGCTTCTTCTGATTCTGTTGTTTCAGTTGCTTCGTTTGTATTGGCATTGGTATTGCCACTATTTAGCACAACATCATCACTCTGTGTTATACCGCTAGTGTCATCATCTCCATCGATGACAAAGGTATCGGGATTGGCAACCTGTGCCGCTCCTCCTCCAGCACTATCAGCCAAGCTCTGCACCTGCTCTTGTGAGTAGGCTTGCGGAGGAGTTGGTGGAGTGTTCGCGCTGACTGTGGTTGCAGAACCTGTGGGAACATCAACAGTTCCTCCATTTGCCGTAACGCTAATGCCGCCCTCTGTGCATGCGATCAGTTCGTTATCTTGTGAAATCTGTGCGAGTATCTGTGTGCCACGAATACCGATCGTAGCAGTACGGGTTTTGAGTTGAAAGCTCTGTGGGTTGGTTTTACCGATCTGCCCTGTAACGGCTCTGAATGCACCTTGCACCATTCCAAAGCTTGCCTTGCCCTCTCGTGATTTGTTGTCAAAGGCATACTCTTCGATACTAAACTCAGAGTTCTTACCAATGGTAACAAGGCTCTTATCTTCAAAGACAATCTGAGCACGACCGTTTGATCCTGTGATAATGCGATCACTCTGTGCAACCTCTTGACCTGTAATGGCAACGAGCTTTGAATCGCCACGATGGATAGTAACTTCACCGCCTACTGCGGCAAACTTACCTGCTGCTGCGAATGATAAAACTGCGCTGATGATAAAGAGTAAAAGCAGTCTAAAGAGTTTCATAGTGCGCCTCCTAAAATATGGAACTGGTTGCATTATGGGACGATCGATCTTAAAGGGAGCTTAATTGCGATCGCTGAAAGCTGGGTTTTTGTGAGATGGTGGTGTTTGATGAGATTCTTCGCCTTGCTCAGAATGACAGGGGTTTTGGTCATTGCGGACTTGATCCGCAATCTCTGTCATTCTGAAGGAGCGCGGAGCAGTAGCTTCCGAAGGAAGCGTTACTGCGGAGAGCGACTGAAGAATCTGTGTTTGCTTTTAGATTCTTCGTTGCTCCGCTCCTCAGAATGACAATATGATGAGATTGCGGGTCAAGCCCGCAATGACAATGCAACCTCTTGTCATACTGAGGCGAAGCCGAAGTATCTGCGTTCGTGTTTAGATTCTTCACTTCGTTCAGAATGACAAGGTGGGTGTTCAGAATGACAAGATCGTTTGCGTTTTACGCTAAATAGCGATCAAATCGATCGCGGATTTCTGCATTGCGGAATGCGATAAAAAGTGGGCGGATAAAGGTAAGCGCGGAAATAACACGAATGTTGTTGATGGATAGTTTATCCATTAAAAACTGTTTAACGCCCTGATCAAATATGCCGAATGTTACTTGTCGATCGCTGATCGCTTTCAGTAGTTTTTCGTTGTTTGAAAAGAAGATTTTGCGATCGGCATTAAGTGCGTCAGCGTCTGCGCCGTATGCGATCCCTTCGATAAGTCCAAGCGTATATTTATGCGTTTCAATCTCGCTTAATGCGCTAATCTCGATCGAAGGATCGCCGGTAATCACTTCGGTATTTGCATTTCGCAATAGTTTGGAAAAAAGATAGAGTTTTTCTCGTTCGGGAGTCTTAGGTAGTTGAAAGACCGCGTCAAGTTCTCCAAGTTCAAACCGCTTCCATACAACCGCCCAATCATCGATGATCAACTCAATCTCAAACCCTGCTTTTTCGCCCGCAGTTTGTACGATTAGCAGATCCGATCCGCGCAAAACGCCCGTAGAATCAATGTATTGATACGGCGGGAAAGGGTCTGCGCCGATCGTGAGTTTTTGTTTCATTAGCGATCCATAATCGTCTGACCGCTGCAATTTGGAAAGCAGAAACGGTAGCCGCGTCGTCTAACGGTTTCGATCGTGTTGATCCCCAGCGGTTTGTCCATTTTCTGGCGGATCTGGTTGATCGCCACTTCGATCACATTTGGCGTTACGAGTTCGGGTTCTTCCCAGATCGCATCGAGTAGCTGCTCTTTGCTGATGATCTGATCGCGGTGGCGCGCAAGGTGGGTGAGTACCTCAAACGGCTTACCTTTGAGTTCGATCTCGCGGTGTTGGTAGTAGATTTTCTCCTCGTCGGGATCGATGAGCAGTTCGCCCACATCGATCACATTTGTTCCACCAAAACGAAGCCGCGCTTCGATCCGCGCAACCAGAACAGAAAAGAGCGAGTCGTGGAGATCGCCGCTGATAAATGGCGAGATGCAGTAGTCGTCCGCACCGCGATCTAGGGTGTTGATATGCAGCTCTTTGGCGGCGATCTCGGAAAGCACCACGAGCGCAACCTGCTTGACGCCCTGCTTGAGCGAAAGCGCAAAGTTGTTTAGCACAGGATCGACTAGGTGGTGTTCGATGAGCACCAGATCGATCAGCCCGTTTGCGAGGAGCGAAGTCGCCGCGTCGATGGAGTCGGCGGTATCGACTCCAAAGTGCAACTCGCTAAATTTTTCGACAAGAGTTCTGGCTTTTTGGTCAGCTTCAGCTATGACAAGAAGGCGTTTCACTGATGATTTCCTCGAAGATTAAAAATATCTTAGAATAATACCGAGTTTTTTGACAAAATGATCAAGAAGTTGTCAAGAAGTGCGCAGAAAGTGGCAAAAGAGGGGTTTCGCGGCGGTTTTGGCAGGTCTCAAAACCATACTTAATCCTCTCTCTTGTAAGATTTTCTCAAACTTGTTAGGAAAAGGAGTGTCGTGCAGTCCTATTTCGGGGTCTTTTTCCTCTTTGTGCTCACATTTGGTGCGTTTATCGCCACAGTTTTGGCGTCGTCATGGCTGTTTAATGCCCGATCGCTTCGTAACGATCTCAAGCTCAAGCTGTCGATCTATGAGTGCGGACCGGAGACATCGTTGCAGCCAAATCGTCTCAGCGTGCAGTTTTACCTCTTCGCGCTGCTGTTTATCCTCTTTGATGTGGAAATCATCTTTATGTTCCCGTGGGCGGTTGGCTACAAAGAGCTGATCGCGCAGGGCAATGGCTTGCTTGCCTTTGGCGCAATGGCGGTCTTTCTGCTGATCCTTGCGATCGGCTTTGTGTACGAATGGAAAAAAGGAGCGCTAAATTGGCACAGCATCAAGTAAATTATCTCGGCAGCGCGGGGTTGCCTGTGGCTTTGACGACGGTCGATAAGGTGGTCAATTGGGGGCGCAGTAACTCGCTGTGGTTTTTGACATACGGGCTTGCCTGTTGTGCGATCGAGATGATGGCGAGCGGCGCTGGTCGGTTTGACTTTGACCGTTTGGGCACGATCTTTCGCGCCTCGCCTCGTCAGGCGGAGGTGATGTGCGTTGCGGGAACGGTTTCCAAAAAACACGCGCCGTTTGTGCGCCGTCTGTACGATCAGATGGCGGAGCCAAAATGGGTCATTTCGATGGGAAGCTGCGCAAACACGGGCGGAATGTTCAACACCTACGCAACGGTACAGGGCGTTGATCGGATTATCCCTGTGGATATTTACCTGCCCGGCTGTGCGCCCCGCCCGGATACGCTTATCTACGCAACGATGATGCTTCAGCGCAAGATTAGGCGCGAACCGATGGATCGCCGCGTTAGCGCAAAGAGGTTTGTCTGATGTTTAGACCATACACCCCAAAAGATGATGTACAAAAAAAGGTCTATCACACCGAACGGTTCTATGTTGCGCCCGAAATTGCCAAAGAGCCGATCGAAGATGAGCGAATCAAAGCCGACATTGCCGAACTTGAAAGAGGCGTTGGTGTTTTGGAAAGCTATACGCAGCGAAAGTTGCCGTTTGTCTGGATCGACGCGCGGCACAACAAAGCGGCGCTTAGTGTGCTAAAAGATCGCGGTTTTACGATGCTAATGGAGATGAGCGCGATCGACCGTCTGGCGCAGCAGGGCGAGTTTGAGATCTTCTATTCGCTCCTTTCGGTTACGCGGGGTCAGCGGCTGATCGTCAAATGCCGAATCAACGAAAACGATACGATCGAAAGCGTGAGCGACCTCTGGCGATCGGCAAACTGGTCGGAGCGCGAAATGTACGACATGTATGGCATTATCGCCAACAACCACCCGCACCTGACACGCATTTTGATGCCCGCCGATTGGGTCGGTTTTCCGCTAAGGCGATCGTATCCGTTGCAAGGCGACGAAGCGGCGCAGTGGTACGAGGTCGACAAAATCTACGGCAAAGAGTTTCGTGAAAAGATCGGCGCAGAAAACCGCGACGCGGGCAGGATCGATCGCGATGATACAAAGCGCTTCTCTCGGCTTGGACACGAGACACTATTTGGCGAAGCGCCCAAAGATGAGATTACGCCCATTACCTATGTCGAGCGGCATATTCCGCTGTTGTACTCCGATTTTGACCCCAAAAAGCAAAAAGTGCTGGATAAAAGGAAATAGTGATGCCACAACTGCCAAATCGTCTCCAGCCCTTTTACGAAAACATCGCTTTTGAACGCGACAACAATCGTATGATTCTCAACTTCGGTCCCCAGCACCCAAGCGCACACGGTCAGATGAACCTCATCTTGGAGCTGGAGGGCGAGCAGGTGATGAAAGCGATGCCAAACATCGGCTTTTTACATCGCGGTGTGGAAAAAATGGCGGAGAATATGATCTACAACGAGTTTCTGCCAACGACAGATCGTATGGATTACATCAACTCCACCTCCAACAACTACGGCTTTGCGCTTGCCGTTGAGCGGCTGCTTGGCATTGAAGCGCCGCGCCGCGCACAGGCGATCAGGCTTGTGTTGCTGGAGCTTAGTCGTCTGGCAAGCCACCTGTTTTTCCTCTCCACGCACGCGCTTGATGTCGGCGCGATGAGCATGATGCTCTATCCGTTTCGAGAGCGCGAATATATCCTTGATCTGATGGAGGAGTACTGCGGCGCGAGATTGACGCATAACTCAATCCGAATCGGCGGCGTACCGCTGGACTTTACGCCCGAATGGATCAAGCAGTGCGAGGCGTTTTTGGATCACCTACCTCCGCAGATCGAGATGTATGACGGGCTGCTCAAAACCAACCGTATCTGGCGTATGCGCTTGGAAAATATCGGCGTGATCTCGCCCGAACTGGCGCAAAGCTGGGGTCTAAGCGGCGTAATGTTGCGCGGCAGCGGTTTTGCGTGGGATCTGCGAAAAGAGCAACCGTATGAACTCTACAACGAGGTGGAGTTTGATGTACCCGTCGCCGATACCTGCGATAGCTACGGTCGTTATCGTTTGTATATCGAGGAGATGCACCAGTCGATCAAACTTGTGCGGCAGGGGCTAAAGATCTACGCCGATACCGCGCCAGAGCTGATGGCAAATGCGCCGGAGTTTATCAGCGCTCCAAAAGAGCAGTTGATGACTCAGAACTACTCGCTAATGCAGCACTTTGTGCTGGTAACGCAGGGAATGCGTCCGCCAAAAGGCGATGTTTATGTCGCAACCGAATCGCCCAAAGGCGAGCTTGGTTTTTATATTGCAAGCGATGGCGAACCCTATCCGCGCCGCGTCAAAGTGCGAGGTCCTAGCTTTTTTCACTGCGGACTGTTAGAGGATCTGCTGGTAGGCTGTCAGCTTGCGGATATCGTAACGATCATCGGCAATGCCAATGTGATCTTCGGCGAAATTGATCGTTAGGCGCAAGGAGCAAAAATGAAACGATTTGACTTGCGAGAGCTTGGTACAGGGTTTGTCGATCGAATGACCCAGATCATCGAAAAAGATGTACAAAATGACGAAGTAGCGATCTTTATTTTTGAAGTGCGCGACTTTAGCAGCGTGCAAAAAAGCGCCGACGCGATCAAGGCTCTGGGCTATGAACTCTTAAACTCGCTTAAATACAACGAGGTCGATTGGACGCTGTCGGTGCGTAAAAGAGTTGTGCCACAGATCGCCAAAGAGACGATCGCACAGAGCCAAAGCGTAAGCGAGGCGTCTAATTAAATGTCAGCGCCGTGGTTTAGTTCGTGGCGCGGGGAGTTGATCGACAACCGATCAAAACCAAAAGAGGCGTACGCTTTGAGTGCGCTCAAGCTGCCAACCTCGTTTGACGATCGCCTAGTTCGCGCCTTTATCGGCTGGGACGGAGTGGCGATCTTTGACCCTGCAACCGATGTGGCACGGCTTGCCGCAGAGTACGCCGCGCAGTACCAGAAGTACTCGGAGGCGTGCGGGCGGTGTATGCCCGGTCGCGCAGGCGGACGGATTTTGTTTGACCTACTAGACAAGATCGCGCGGGGCGAGGGAAGCGCGGCGGATATTGCCGAGCTGGAACTCACATCGTGCGTTATGCGTCAAAGCGCTAAATGCGAGATCGGACGCACCGTGCCGCGAGCGATCGACCACCTTTTGACGCACTTTGGCAGCGTGTTTAGCGAGTGCATACAAAAACGCCGCCCAAGCGCCGAGTACGGACAGGAGCGGGAGTTTGTCGCCAAGATCACCGCGCCCTGCACCGACGCCTGCCCCGATCGCGTTGATATTCCCGCGTTTATCGAAGGGGTACGCGATCGTCAGATGATCGAAAGTGTGAAGGCTACGCGCAAAGCAATGCCGCTTGCGCACACCTGCGGGCGTGTCTGTCCGCACCCGTGCGAAGACGCCTGCCGCAGGACGCACTTAGACGAGCCGCTTTCGATTATGGAGCTAAAACGAATCGGCGCAGACTACGAAACCAGCCACAATCTGCCGTTTGCGCACGCAACCGAAAAACGCAAGCCGATCGGTAAAAAAGTGGCGATCGTAGGCGCGGGACCTGCGGGGCTAACCTGCGGATACTTTCTGGCGATGAACGGCGTGGAGTGCGATATTTTCGAGGCGCTGCCCGTTGCGGGCGGCGAGGTGATGGTTGGCGTTCCGGCGTACAGGATGCCGTCCGAAAAGTATCTGGAGGATATTCGCTTTGTTGCGGACTCCGGTGTCAAAATCCACCTCAACAGCCCCGTCGATGCCAAAATGCTCGCCGATTTTGAGAAGCGTTACGACGCGATCTTGCTTAGCTTCGGCGCGAGGCTGTCAAAGAAAATTCGCTGCGAAAACGAAAACGAGGAGCTTCACGGCTACTGGGGCGCGATCAGCTTTCTTGATCGGGTCAATCTATGGGAGAAGTTTCGCATAGGATCGCCCATCGATCTAAGTGGTAAAACGGTTATCTGCGTTGGCGGCGGTTTTACTTCGATGGATGTAGTGCGTTGCGCGGTTCGGGCAAACGCCGCAAAGGTGATTATGCTCTACCGCCGCGATGAAGCCGCGTTGATCGCCAACACCTCGCTTGATGAGTACAACGAGGCGATCGAGGAGGGGGTTGAGTTTATCTTCCACAGCTCAATCAGCAAGATCATCGACAACAAAGGGACGGTGAGCAAGGTTGTTTGCAGTCGTTACGAGATGCGCGGCGACGGGGGCGGCGGACGACCGCAGTTAGTGCGCATTGAAGATGCCGACTTTGAACTTAGCTGCGACTATGTCATTCCAGCGGTCAGCCAAGAGTCGGATATGAGCTTTCTGCCCGCAGAGTGGGAGATTGGACAGACGGGCTGGGGAACGATCAAAACCGATGGCAAAACCTATGCAACGAGTCGGCGCGGCGTGTTTTCAGCGGGCGACTGCGAGTACGGTCCGATGACGATCGTCAATGCTGTCGGACAGGGGCGGCGCGCGGCGGGCGTGATGTTGGGCTATCTAAAAAGCGGCGAGGTCAAGCGGGGTAACGATGAGGTGATGGACGATCTGCTGCGATCGTTTCGCGTCTATCAAAAAGGCGAGGCGATCGGCGGTTATCTTGGCGCATTGGCGCGGCGGCACAGCAGCAAACTAACGCCCGAAGAGCGCAAAACCAACCACAACGAAGTGAATTTCGGTTTTAGTAGGGACGAGGCGATCGACGAAGCCTCTCGTTGTATGCGCTGCTACTACATCGCAATGGCGGCGCTATGAAAACCTTCACGCTTACGATCGATGGACACAAAGTCAAAGCGCACTTGGGCGAGACGATTTTGCAGGCGGCGCGATCGGCAGACATCTACATTCCAACGCTCTGCTTTTTGGAGAAGATCTCGGCTGCGGGATCGTGCCGTTTGTGCATTGTCGAAGTTGAAGGAACGGACGGTTTTGTCCTCTCGTGTCAAACGCCTGCGCGAGCGGGGCTGGTGGTGCGAACGGTGAGCGAGGCGTTAAACGATACGCGCCGCGAGATTGTGCGAATGATGTGCGTTAATCACCCGCTTGAGTGCGGCGTGTGCGACAAATCGGGCGACTGTGAGTTGCAAAACAAAGCGCACGAGTTTCGCATTATTTCGCAGCGGTTTTCAGCCAAAGAGCAGGAACGGCGTGTAGAAGATTGGCAGTTTTTGACCTACGATCCGTCGCTCTGCGTCCTATGCGAACGGTGCGTACGAACTTGCAACGAGCAGATCGGCGCAAACGCGCTCTCGGTCGTTGCGGGCGGGTATGGATCGCGCATTTCGTTTAACGAGGCAGCTTGTAGTCGATCGGGCGAGTGCGCGGCGGTCTGCCCAACGGGGGCGATCGTTACCAAGTCGTTCAAATACCGCGCAAATGTGTGGGAGCTAACCAAAACCCCTTCAACCTGCCTTGAGTGCAGCGGCGGCTGTCCGCTGATATACGAGACCAAGCTCGGAAAACCTGTGCGCGTTTCGTGCGATCTCGAACGAGAGACGCTCTGCGCGTTTGGACGGTTTGGTTCGCTTGTGGCAGAGCCTCTGAGCGCGAACGAGGCGAGTTCGTTAAGCGGCGTTAAGAGCGTTCAGTTAAGCGGAAGCGAAACCAACGAAGAGGCGTTTTTGCTCTCAAAACTAGCCAAAAAACACGGTTTTTCGCTGGTGCACAATCGGATCGCCGATTTTCAGCGGTTTTTACGCCGTTACGCTTCGGTTTGCGGCGAACCGTTTGGCAACACAACTGTTAGTGAGCTTGCAAATAGCGGCGCGATCGTGCT
Source organism: Campylobacterota bacterium (assembly GCA_025997415.1). Taxonomy (GTDB): domain Bacteria; phylum Campylobacterota; class Campylobacteria; order Campylobacterales; family SZUA-545; genus JAIRKM01. Next base: position 15,996 of record BNUO01000009.1, on the reverse strand, counting down.
GCTTACCCCGTCTATTTTCGATGATGCGCCGTCTGTTTTTAGCGCGGTTAGTCGGGCGAGTTTGCGCTTTGGCGCGGAGGTTGTTCTGCTTGCGCCCTTTGAGGACGCGCGGCTAAAACGGACGCTAACGCAGACGATTCGCTTTGAGGCGGGCGCGGAGGAGGGGGTTGTGGCGCTACTGCTCAAAACCCTGCTAAGCGGCGCTAAAGGCAAGCTGGGGAGCTACCTTGAAGCGCTGGACGATGGCAACTTAAGCGCAGAGTCAAGCGTGGGCGAGGAGGAGCTGGCGCTGCTCAAAGCGCGGATTGGCGACAGAGCTACGATCGTGATCGGAAGCGAGATCTACTCGCACACGCAATCGGAGAATATCGCCGTGATGATCGCGCTTATGCGCCGCGCAGGATTTCATACGCTGCTGATCCCTCCAACCGCAAACGCGCTTGGGATCGCGCTGCTGTGCGACGCGCAAAATGGTATCGGCGAAGAGTCGCTGCCGCGTGTTGCGCCGCATGCCAAAGAGGGGACGATCGTAACCGCAGACGGAACTGTAAAAAAGCTCCACGCCGCCACGAGGCACGAAGGCGTTACGATCGGCTCATTGGCAACTGCGCTTGGTGAGCCGATCAAATGGACGATCGATCTGACGCCGAAACTGCCCGCCGAACTTGGGTTTAACGGTTTGGAGTTTGATAAAATCACGGAAGCTGGTTACGCCCTTGCCGTGCCGAACCAGAAAGCGGCGGTTGAACAGCCGAATGAAATTGCGCCAATCGGCGAGTACAACGGCGCGATCGTCTATTTTCTCTTTAGCCGATCGCCGTTTTATGACGAGGGAACGCTGATCGGCTCGGCGCAGTTTGCCGCAGCGAACCGTCTAAAAGATGGCGATCGCGTGGCGATCGAAACCAAAGAGGGAGTCATTAGCCGCCGTTTTCGCGTTGATCAAACAATGAAAGGTACGATCGCAAGATTGGAAGTGTTTGATCTGGCAGAAGTTGTAAAAGCAGCTATCCGTTACCGTTACGAAGTTGTAAAGTTGCGAAGGGAAGAGTCAAATGGGTGAGATTAGGCTAACGATCGACGATCGCCAAATCACGGCACAAGATGGGCAGACGATCCTCGCGATCGCCCGCGCAAACGGCATCTACATACCCGCGCTCTGCTTTCTAACGCGCTGTTCGCCTACGCTCGCTTGCCGATTGTGTATGGTCGATGCCGACGGCAAACGCGCCTATTCGTGCAACGCGAAAGCAAAAGATGCAATGGTCGTGCGGACAAACAGCGAGGAGATCGCGGCTGAACGGCGGGCAATTATGCAGGCTTACTGCGTCAATCACCCGCTTCAATGCGGCGTCTGCGATCGCTCCGGCGAGTGCGAACTCCAAGATAACACGCTCTTTCAGCAGGTTGCCGCGCAGGTTTTGGCTGTGCCCGACTGCGATCGCAAAGCGGTTACTTGGAACAAAACGAGCTACGATCCCGCGCTCTGTATCGTCTGCGAACGGTGTATTACGGTCTGCAAAGATGTGATCGGCGTGAGTGCGCTTGCCACTAAAGCGCGTGGCGGCGAGGCGATTAACGACAGCTACAAAGAGTCAATGTCCAAAGACAGCTACACCATCTGGAACAAGATGAACAAATCGCTTATCGATCATTCGGCACGCGGCGATCTGTGCACCGATTGCGGCGAGTGTGCGGCGGTCTGTCCGACGGGCGCAATGACGATTACGGGCTTTCAGTACTCCTCAAACGCTTGGGAGCTTGAGCGCATTCCATCAAGCTGCGTTCATTGCTCCAGCGCCTGCCACCTTGTCTATGAGGTCAAACAAACGGGGATCGACAATCACCAAAAAAAGATCTACCGCGTCAGCAACGACTTTCACTTTCAGAGCTTGTGCGGGGCGGGGCGGCTTGGATTTGACTTTGCCAACAGGGGCGCAAAAAAGAGCAGCGAGGCGTTTGCGGCTGCGATCGCCGCTTTAGGGCGCGCCCGCGCGATCCGCTTTACCTCGCTGATCACCAACGAGGAGATTTTGCTCCTAAACAAGCTCAAAAAGCAGCTTAAAATCAAGCTGATCAATGCAGAGGCTTACGAACTTTCGCAGTTTCTTAAAGCCTTTAGCGGCGTTACGGGCAAGACGCTTTATAGCGGTAGCAAAGAGGCGATCGGAGATTTTACGGTTTCGATCGGCATTCGCCTCTCAAACGACAACCCCGCGCTGCGATACGCGATCGCCAATGCACTCAGCGTCAAGAAGGGCGCGGCGATCGACTTCCACCCGATCGGCGATGCGATCATCGATACGATGAACAAAAACCTGCTGCCGCTTCGCTACGAAGCGGGTGCGGAGGAGAGCGTACTTGGTGCGCTTCTGGCGCGATTTGCCGAGAGTTTGCCGAGCGCGATTAGAGAGAAGTTTGCAGGCTTTAGCGCCGAGCAGCTTGAAGCGATCGACAAACTTGCGGCGGGTAAGACGGGTTTCACGCTGATCGCAGGACGCGATCTCTTTAGCCACCCGCGTGCGGCAAATATCGCGCGGCTTTTGGGGCTACTCGAAAAATACTCGCCCTTTAGCGTGCTCATTTCGCCCGAATGTGTCAATTCGCTGGGCGTTGCGCTTCTAGCCGATCTTGACGAGTCGGCGGAGGGTTACACGGTTGGTTACGGCACGGCGGGCGATTTTGAACTCACGCCATTTGGCGCTAACGGCGAAGATAGTCTTGATATGCCGTCGCTAAACCAGCAGGAGGGAACGGTGATCAACCTCGACAAACGAGTTGTGCCAATCCGCCCCGCGCTTGGTTACGACGGCTACACGCTCGTTGAACTTGCCAATGAGATTTTGGGCGAGGAGTATGAGCGAACGGTTGAACTCACGCTCGATCTGCCGTTTGCAAACGGCGGCTTTGACGAGCTGGAAAATCATTTTGGCAAAGATGGAAGCGAAAATCGCGGCTTTGTACTCACGCCGCAGCCGACAGCCTCTAGCGATGAGTTTGATCCGCCTGCGCCGATTAAACTCGGCGGCGCGATCATCTATCTCTGCCACCCGATCGACGGCTTTAACCGCCTGATCGCAATGAGCGATAATACGCTCTACGCCAGCGAGGAGTTTATGACAAAACATACGCTTTTTGAAGCGCAGAGCGTGCAGCTTGACCTAGGCGGCGTTGTGCTGACTAGAGAGGTCAAGCGCGATCGTTATCTTACGGGTGAGTTTGCCTTTTTGAGCGTCTATGACGGCGAAGTGAGCGGCTATCGATTCAAATCAGCGACTTTAACGAAGGGGTAAGCAGTGAGCGATTTTGTTTTCTTGATCATCGAAACGATCATCAAAGCTGTGCTGGTGGTGTTGGTATTTTCAGCGCTCGCAGGCTACGGCACATATATTGAGCGGCGCGTATTGGCGTTTGTCCAGCGGCGCAAAGGTCCTATGCATGTCGGTCCGTTTGGACTTTTGCAGATCGTAGCCGACGGGATCAAAATGTTCACGAAAGAGAACATTATCCCGCGCCACGCGATCCGTCCAATCTTCTTTATCGCGCCGATCATCACCGCTTCGACGGCGTTTATCGCAATGGCGGCTGTGCCGTTTTTTGCGCCGTTTGAGCTGTTTGGACACACGATCAAACCGATCGTTGCCGACATCAATGTAGGTGTGCTTTTTGTTATGGGCGTGATGGCAGCCGGGCTTTACGGACCGCTGCTTGGCGGCATTGCATCGGTGAGCAAATACTCGCTTCTGGGCGGTGCGCGAACGGCGATCCAACTCATCAGCTACGAAGTTGTCGGCGGGCTGGCGCTATTAAGCCCGATCCTGCTTGTCGGATCGCTTTCACTCGTTGAGATGAACAACTATCAGTTTGGCGGGCTTTTTGATTGGTTATTGTTCAAACAACCACTCGCGTTTGCGCTCTTTATGATGGCGGGTTACGCCGAGACCAACCGTACTCCGTTTGACCTACTCGAACACGAAGCAGAGGTGGTTACAGGCTACGCGACGGAGTATTCAGGCATTCACTGGGGGCTTTTTGCGATTGGCGAATATGCCAATATGTTCACGATTAGCTTTCTGATCTCGCTTGTCTTTTTGGGCGGCTATAACGATTTTTACTTTATCCCCGGCGCTTTGGCAATCTTGTGCAAAGTTGCGTTTCTGTTCTTTTTCTTTATCTTGGTGCGTGGTGCGTGGCCTCATGTCCGTCCCGATCAGTTGATGTGGCTGTGCTGGAAAGTGTTGATGCCGCTTGCGGTGATTAACATTATTATTACCGCTCTGGCGATACTCTAGGAGAGATGATGAAAGAAGGTTATTACAACATCGGCATAGCGCCATACCCCGCGAGCAACTGGGAGCGCTTCAAGCAGTTGGTGAGACGATCGGTTAGCCTTGAACTCTTAAAAGGACTCTGGATCGTCTTTAGGGTGATGGTCAAAGACCCAACGCACACAACGGTCTATCCCGCAGAACGGCTGCCGCTGTCGAAACGCTACCGCGCCATTCACCAGCTTCTGCGGCTTGCCGAAAGCGGAAACGAGCGGTGCATTGGATGCGGACTGTGCGAAAAGATCTGCCCTGCAAAGTCGATTCGTATGGATACGGAGCTTGGCGAAGATGGGCGCAAAAAGGTGTCGCAATACACGATCAACTTCGGTCGCTGCATCTACTGCGGTCTGTGCGCCGAAGTCTGCCCCGAACTTGCGATTGTGCACGGACAGCGATTTGAAAACGCCAGCGAACAGCGGGCGCACTTTTCGCTCAAAGAGGATATGCTCACGCACAAAGAGGCGATCAAACTTCAAAAAGAGTTCGCAGGTTACGGTGCGATCGCGCAAAACGCAGACGAAAACATCAAAAAAACGCCGTTAGCGTACTAGGGGAGCAAATGTTAGAAACGATCGCTTTTTATTTTTTCGCGCTGGTGGTTATCGGCTGTTTTGTCGTTACCGTAATGGCAAAACAGGTGATCTACGCCTTTAGTGCGCTTGCCGCAGGAATGATCTTTATCTCAGCGTTTTTCTTTATGCTTGGCGCGGAGTTTATGGGCGTTGTACAGATCGTGGTCTATACGGGCGCGGTGATGGCGCTGTACGCTTTTGGTATGATGTTTTTCGACAGCGCAAAGGACGCAAAAGAGGCGATCAAAGGCGAACCGATCGTCTTTATATTAAGCGCGATCGCGGCTGTGGTGATCGTTGCGATGATCGCCGCTCCGTCGCTTTCGATCGTTGCAAGTGGCACGATCTTGGAAAATAGCGATAACACCAAAGAGCTTGGCGTTTTACTCTTTACCGACTATCTGCTGCCCTTTGAACTGACGGGTCTGCTGCTCTTAACGGCGATGATCGCGGGCATTGTACTGACGGGCAAAAAGATGGAATACACCCAGCAAGAGGAGCGCAAACAATGATCACGCTAACCCATTATCTCACGCTTAGTGCGCTACTGTTTGCGATCGGACTTGTCGGCGTTATGCGTAGGCAAAACCTGCTACTACTCTTTTTCTCAACCGAGATTTTGCTAAACAGCGTCAATGTCGGGCTGGTTGCCTGCTCGCACTATCTGGGCAATATGCACGGGCAGCTTTTTGCGTTTTTCGTCATCGCCCTTGCTGCGGCGGAGGTTGCCGTCGGGCTGGGACTGCTGATTTTGCTCTACAAACGCAAAGGGTCGCTCGATCTCAATGTCATCAAGAATATGAACGGGTAGGAGTCGTATATGGAAATACTTGTGCTGATCGCGCTGCTCTCTCCGCTTGTCGGCTCGCTGTTTGCGGGACTGTTTTTTGCCACGAAGGAGAAGAACATTTTCGCAGGTCTTGTACCTACCGCACTACTTGCGCTCTCTTTAGTCGCCTCGCTTGCGCTGCTGTACGAAGTGTATGTCAGCGGCGAAGCGGTAAGCGTAACGCTATTTGATTGGATCAACTCCGGACATCTCAACATCGCTTTTGGCTTTGTCGTCGATCAGATTAGCGTTGTGATGATGTGCGTTGTAACGATCGTCTCTACGCTGGTGCATATCTATTCGCTTGGCTATATGGAGCACGACAAGAGCTTTAACCGCTTCTTTTCGTACCTAAGCGCCTTCGTCTTTTCGATGATGGTTCTCGTCATGAGCGATAACTTTTTGGGACTGTTTATCGGCTGGGAGGGGGTTGGGCTTTGCTCGTACCTGCTGATCGGCTTTTGGTATCAAAAACCGTTCGCATCGTGGGCGGCAAACGAAGCGTTTATTATGAACCGTATCGCCGATCTGGGAATGCTGCTGGGCATTTTCCTTATCTACTGGCAGATCGGCAGCCTGCGTTATGAGGTGGTGTTTGCAAAGCTGGGGCTGGTGCAACACGGAACGCTTATCTGGATCGCCGCGCTCCTGTTTGTCGGCGCAATGGGCAAATCGGCGCAGTTTCCATTGCACACTTGGCTTGCCAACGCGATGGAAGGTCCAACGCCAGTTTCGGCGCTGATCCATGCCGCTACGATGGTTACGGCGGGCGTTTATCTACTTGTTCGTTCGCACGATCTCTACGCTGCCGTGAGCGAAGTGAGCTTTTTTGTCGCATGTCTCGGAACATTCGTAGCGTTTTTCGCCGCGTCAATGGCTCTTGTCAATACTGATCTGAAACGGATTATCGCCTACTCCACGCTCTCGCAGCTTGGCTATATGTTTGTGGCGGCGGGGCTTGGCTACTACTGGGTTGCGCTCTTTCACCTGATGACGCACGCATTTTTCAAAGCGCTCCTCTTTTTGGGCGCGGGAAATGTGATGCACGCTATGCACGATGAACTCAATATCCGCAAGATGGGCAGGCTCTTTGGCGCGATGAAAGTTACCGCGATTATGATGACGATCGCCTCCGTTGCGCTGGCGGGAATCTACCCGTTTGCGGGCTTTTTCTCCAAAGACAAGATTTTGGAAGTGGCGTTTGGATCGGGACATTTTGTCCTCTGGGGCGTGTTGCTACTAACTGCGATGATGACCGCGTTTTACAGCTTCCGCCTTGTTATGCTGGTCTTTTTTGGCAAAGTGGCGCACTACGAAAAGCTCCATATCCACCCCCACGAAGCCTCGAAGACAATGCTCTATGCAATGGCGCCGCTGGCGATTTTGGCGATTGTCGCGGGATTTTTTGAACACGGCTATCAGGCGCTTGTGGGCAAAGCGCTCTCAACCGCTATGCCGCATATCGAACACTCGATCGAATACGCGCTTATCGGCGTAACGCTGACGGCGGTGATTTTGAGCATTGCGTTTGCGGTGATCAAATACTCTCGCGGCGGCTTTAGCCCCAAGTGGCAGGATTCGTTCATCTTCAAGTTCCTCTCAAACGAGTGGTATATTCCTGCGCTCTACAAACGGGCGATCATCTATCCGTATGGAAAGCTGGGCGAACTCTGCTGGCAGAAGGTCGATCTCAAAATCGTCGATTTTGTCGTCGATCTGATCGCAAAGGGTGTCTATCTCTTTAGCACAGAGTGCCGTCAAATGCACAACGGCAGCCTCTCCTATATGTTGCGCTGGATGGTTGCGGGTTTGGCGATCTTGCTTGTTATCGCCCTGTTTGCTTATCTCATCGTGGTAGGAGCTTAAATTGGATTACATTCTTTCGATACTCATTTTGGTCCCGCTTCTTGCCGCGATCGGTGGTTTTGTTGTGCCAAAAGATCGGATCAGGGCATATGCGATCGCCGCCGCCGCGATCGAGTTTGCGCTCTCGCTTCTGATGTGGTTTGCTTACGATCCAAACCTTGCATACACCGTTGAAAATATGGGTATGCGGTTTTTGACCACCGCTCCTATCATTCCCTCGCTGGGGATCAACTATACGGTTGGAGTCGATGGCTTTTCGCTCTTTTTGGTGATACTAAGCACTTTTATCACGCTGATCGCCTTTATCGGTTTAGGCGAAACAGAGCGGCTAAAAAACCTCGTTGCATCGATTCTCTTTTTGGAGATGACGATGGTGGGCGTTTTTGTTGCGCTTGACGCAATCTTGTTTTACTTCTTCTGGGAGTTTTCGCTTGTGCCTATGCTCTACATCATCGGCGCGTGGGGCAGCGGCAACCGTATCTACGCTGCGGTGAAGTTCTTTATCTACACATTTACAGGATCGCTGCTACTGCTTGTTGGCATACTCTATGTCTCGTGGCTGTACTACCAAGCGACGGGGATTTTGACCTTCGATGTTATTCAGTGGTATCGGTTGCAGATTCCGGTCAATTTGCAGCTCTGGCTCTTTGTGGCAATGGGGATCGGCTTTGCGGTTAAAGTGCCGATGTTTCCGTTCCACACTTGGCTTCCATACGCTCACGGACAAGCTCCGACCGTTGGTTCGGTGCTACTGGCGGCGGTACTGCTCAAGATGGGAACTTACGGTTTTGTACGCTTTTCGCTGCCGCTCTTTCCCGACGCAAGCGTCTATTTTTCTACCGCAATGGGCACGCTCGGCATTATTATGGTCATCTACGCCGCGCTGATCGCGTTCGCGCAAAAGGACATCAAACAGGTCATTGCGTACAGTTCGATCAGCCATATGGGCGTGATCGTGCTGGGTACATTTGCGCTCAATCCTGAAGGGATCGGCGGTTCGGTGTTTTTTATGCTTAGCCACGGCGTCATTTCGGGTGCGCTATTTATGCTTGTCGGCGTCATCTACGAACGGCGGCACACAAAGCTAATGAGTGAGTTTGGCGGTATCGCTTCCGTTATGCCGATCTACGCGGCGATCTTTATGTTTATGGCAATGGCAAGCGCGGGACTGCCGCTGACGATGGGCTTTGTGGGCGAGTTTCTATCCCTGCTCGGCTACTTTAGAGCAAGCCCTGTGATGGCGCTTTTGGCGGGAACTTCGATCATCTTGGGCGCTGTGTATATGCTCAATCTCTACCGCAAAACCTTCTACGGCGCGATCACGCTTGAGGCAAACAGAGGGCTAAAAGACCTGACCAAGCGCGAATTAACCGCGTTGATCCCGCTGGTGCTGATCGTCATCTGGCTGGGCGTTTATCCGAAGCCCGTGCTAGAGCCAATCGATCGCAGTTCGCAAAACCTCGTCAATATGATGAAAATGAAATCAGTCCAGCCTCAGACAGATGTGATCTGGGAACGCAATAACACGATGAAGGCTCGCTAATGGTTGATCTATCCTTTTCTACGCTGCTGCCGATTCTGGTTTTGGTTGTTGGAGGCGTGCTGATCTTGATTGGCGATCTCTTTACGAAAATCAGTCGCGGAGTGTATGTTGCCGCAACGATGCTCACGCTTCTTATCTCGCTGGGAGTGCTGATCTACGGCGATTTTTCCGAACGGGCGTTTTTCGACATGCTGCTCATAGACGGGCTGGCAAAAGCCTCAATGTGGGTGATCTTGGGCGCGTCGCTTCTGTTTATCCCGCTGGGTTTGACCGGTATGCGCTTTCAGGAGTACCAGTTTGCCGAACTGTACGCGCTCTTTTTGTTTATGATCGCAGGCTTTTCGTTTATGGTTGCAAGCGAGAATCTTATTGTAATTATCATCGGACTTGAGACCGCTTCGCTTGCGCTGTACGCGCTTATCAGTATGCACCGCCGCGACAAATCGCTCGAAGCTGCGATCAAGTATTTCACGATGGGAGCGCTTGCCGCAGGAATGCTCGCCTTTGGCGCAATGCTTCTGTACGCGGCAACGGGAAGTTTCAACATCGGCGAGATTTCAGCCGCAATGGTTGCAAACGGTTTCGATCACCTGCCGCTGATCTTGGTTGCTTCGGCGTTTATGATCGGTGGGATTGGCTTCAAACTCTCCGTTGTGCCGTTTCACACATGGACGCCCGATGTCTATGAGGGTTCAAGTGCGCCGATGGCTGGATTTATGTCGATCGTTCCGAAGATCGCGGGCTTTGTGGTGGCAATGCGGCTCTTTGATTTCCTCGCCCGTTCGGACGATTCGATCGTGCTCTGGCTTCTTTACATTGCCGCCGTTGCAACAATGACGATCGGCAACCTGCTTGCGCTTGTGCAAGAGGGCGTCAAACGAATGCTGGCGTATAGCTCCGTCAGCCACGCGGGGTTTGTGATGACCGCGATTGTGATGGGCACAACCGACGCATACGCGGGGCTGTTTCTGTACTGGACGCTCTTTTTGTTCACCAATCTTGGCGCGTTTGCGATGCTCTGGCTCTCACGCCACCCTAGCCGCGTCTGGGACATTCGTTACGACCACCCCTATACAAAGTTTGCCGGAATGGTGCGGCTTAGTCCGATGGGCTCAGTGATTATGGCGATCTTTATGCTCTCTTTGGCGGGCGTTCCGCCGTTTGCGCTCTTCTTTGGCAAACTCTACCTAATCGGCGAGGCGCTACGAACCGACTATGTCGGTCTGGCGTTGATTATGGTTGTCAATAGCGCGATCGCAGTCTATTACTATCTAAAGCTCATCATCTATATGTTCCTGCGCGATCCTTCGGATAACGACGGAACGGTCTATTACCAAAACGGCACGATCGCGCTAAAGGTTGTGCTGGGGATCGCGGCGGCGGCGGTTACGCTCTCGTTTTTCTGGATCGAACCGCTGATGCAGGCGCTTCGATGGGCGCTGGATACATAAGGTAAGCGTTGCTTCTTCGTCAGAGCCAAAAGGGGTATCGCTACAACACCGATTCGATCCTCTTGTACGATTTCGTCTCGCGCCACAAACCGCGAGGCGCACTCTTGGATGTCGGTTGTGGTTGCGGTGTGATTGGGCTGCTACTGGCGCGGGATTTTGGAGTCGCGCTTACGGGCGTGGATATACAAGAGGAGATGATCGCCTTTAGCCGCGAAAACAGCGTATTAAACGGTATCGCGGCGCAGTTTGTCGCAACCGATTTTCGCGCATTTGGTAGCGAAACAAAGTTTAATACGATCGTCTCCAATCCGCCGTTTTATCACGCCAAAACAACGCCGAGTCGGAACGAGTCGCTGCGATTTGCGCGATATGCCAACGCGCTGCCGTTAGGCGATCTGCTTGCGTGCGCAGGAAGGCTCTTGGACTCTAAGGGCGATCTGTTTTTCTGCTACGACGCGGCGGCTGCTTTTCTGGTTATGCAAACGCTCGCAAACTACCGTTATCACCTCAAATCGCTGCTCTTTGTTCATACCGCAAAAGATCAGGCTGCGCGGCTTATGTTGGTACATGCAAAGAAGTCATTGGTAAAAGCCGCTAAAATCCTACCGCCGATTTTCTTACGCAACGAAGATGGCAGTCAGAGCGAAATTCGCGCAATTTCACACAGGGCAGAGACGGTATGTCTGGCTTAGTGCGGCGCGAGGGCTTTGAGTATGCGTTCGATCCGAGCGTGTGCGACGCTTGCAACGGCGCGTGTTGCAGAGGTGCGGAAGGTAATGTTTGGGTGAGCGAGGACGAGTTAGAGGCGATCGCGGCAACGCTTGGCGAGCCGTTGGAGCAGGCTAGGGCGCTCTATACGCAACGCGAACGAGATCGTTTGAGGCTTCGTGAGCGAGCTGTAGGTAGCGAGTATTACTGCGTATTTTTGCGCGGCGGAAAGTGTGCGATCTACGAGGCGCGACCAAAACAGTGCCGATCGTTTCCATTTTGGGAGAGTATGAAGCAGTGTGTAGAGGTACTAAAAATTGAGTGTGCGGCTGTGGTAACAATATGAGATTTTTTGTTCTATTGTTGATGATTTTTATCTCTGTTTTTGCAGCGCCAAATGATGAGCTTTTGCTGCTTGCGGCTGATGCAAAAAATCGCGGCGATTTTCTGGCGGCGGCTGAGTATAACGAAAAACTTTTCATAGAGACGGGAAATATTGATTTTAGAAATTCGTTTATCGAAGCGCTTTTGCGATCGCGCAATTACGATCGCGCAATTACCGTTAGCAATGAACTTTTGGCAAAAAATCAAGATGTGGTTGTTCGCCGCTATCTGGTGATGGCATATCTTGGCAAAAAACAGTACAACGATTCGATCGCGGCGGCAAAAATGCTGCTAAAATATGGAAAAGAGAGCAACGATTATCTCCTGATCGCAGACATCTATCTATACAGCGGCGATTACAAAAACGCGCTTTCGTACTACAAGAGCGCATACGCAATTTCACCTTTGGAGATCGCGGTTGATAAGATCGCAACGCTGCTTGTTGAAAAGATGAACAATTCTAAAGAGGCGATCGCATATTTGCAGACGCATATGCTAATGCACAAACCAAGCGAATACCTAATCTCAAAACTAGCCGCGATCTACGCCAAAGATGGCAATATCAATGGAGTGATGAGCGCGTACAAACGCATTTATGCGGGTAATCCCGATCCGATCGTAGGACAGAAGATCGTTGAACTCTATCTGATTCAAAATGACAACAAATCGCTGATCGCGTGGCTGGAGCAGACAAAGTTTAATGACGAGATTTTGCTAGAACTGTACAAATACGAACGCCGTTTTCCCGAAGCGGCAAAGCTGGCGGCAAAGCTGTATAGCGAACGCGGAACGGTTAATTTTCTAGCGCAGAGCGCTATGATGGAGTATGAGGGCGGCGATCAAAACAGCGATCTCTTAATTTCGCAGACGATCGAAAAGTTAGAAAAGGTGATCGCAAATAGCAGCAACCATATCTATCTAAACTATCTCGGTTATCTTTTGATCGATCACAATATCGATCCTGAACGAGGAATCAAACTTGTTACAAAAGCGCTTGAACTAGAGCCTGACAATCCATACTATACAGACTCATTGGCGTGGGGACACTACCGAATGGGTCGTATTGACGAGGCGTATAAACTCATTTCGTTGATCAAGCCAAAACTGAACGATCCCGCGATTGAGGAGCATTACAAAACGATCAAAAAGGCTCGTGAAAACTCAACAGAAAAGTTAAAACAGTGATGATACTAAACGAAATTGTACGCAATACAAAAGAGATTGTAAAACAGAAGAAAGCCGAAATGCCCGAAGAGGTATTGGGTAGAGCCTGCGCACTTGCGCCATTTTTCCCCAGAGATGTCAAAGAGATACTGAAGGCAAAGCCAAACGAGCCGTTAAACATTATTGCCGAAGTCAAGCAGGCAAGCCCGTCAAAGGGTCTCATACGCGAAAACTTTGATCCGCTTGCGATCGCGCTTGAGTACCAAAAGGGTGGCGCAACCGCGATCTCTGTGCTGACCGAACCCCGCTGGTTCAAAGGCGAGCTAGATTTCATCACGCTGATTCGCCGCCATACCCAACTGCCGCTAATGCGAAAAGATTTTATTGTCGATCGCTATCAGTTGTTAGAAGCGCTTGTTTATGGCGCGGATTTTGTGCTGTTGATCGCTAGGATTTTATCGACAAATGAACTCAAAACTCTGTTAGAACAGACGCGCCAACTAGGCATGGAAGCGCTGGTTGAAATTCACGATAAAGCCGATCTAACAAAAGCGATCGTAGCGGGTGCGGATATGATTGGAGTTAATCAGCGCAATCTCGATAGTTTTGAGATTGATCTCAATCTGAGCGAACAGTTAATTAGTCTTATTCCAAACGGTAAAATTATTGTTGCCGAAAGCGGGCTTAACTCTCGTGAGCGGTTGATTGAACTAAATAAGCAAGGCGTTGATGCGTTCTTGATCGGCGAATACTTTATGCGGCAAAGCCAGATCGCCGAGTCGGTTGCCGCGATGATCAAATAAGCGCAATAGAGATGTATCGTTTTGCCCCAATCGCACTTTTTATCGTCTGCGCATTGATGTTTATTTCAGGCGTTCGTTTTCTTGCTTCGCCTTCACCGCTTGGGTTATTGCTTGGCTTAAACGATCAAGAGATTAGCCCCGATCAGACACCAGTTCATAGTTATATAAAACCCCCTCAACAGGAGGTAGAAACGATCGAAGAGACAACGATCGTGATCTTGGGCGATGAGAGTTATAAACAGCATACAACGATCGAACAGCAGCCTGTACAACCGCCAAAAGCAGTGATCAAAAACGATGCGCTTCTTGAACTGCTAACCGTTGCAGGTTATCCGATCGCAAACGGCAATTTGCAAAGCTGCGATAATGGGCAGATCTGCGCACAAGATGGTACGCTTCGCGGTGTGAATTTTCCGGAACTCTACTGCCGCGCAGCCGCATTTTCAAAGGGCGAGCAGATGCCAAAAGCGGTCAAAAATCGCGCTCAACCGTTCGAGGTTTTGCAGTTTTGGCTCAGCCAAAAACCGATCGGGCTGAATGCGCTTTATCTGGTCAGCGATCCGTTTATTTTAAGCGGCGATCTTTCGACGGTCAATGGCGATCTAAAAGGAAATCTCACGCTTGCGCTAATATCGGATTGGCAGTTTCCGTGCAAAATGGATAGGCTCTGGCACGGTATCGATCTGCCGCTGATCTGTTCGGCGCAAAAAAACTCGGAACTAAATTGCGCTCTTGATCTACGCCGCCTGATCGAATCGTTAAGCGGCGTTGCGGCAAAGGCGACAGAGAGTGCGTATCGAACGCAGATCAACACGCTCCAAGATGATCTAGTTAAGCGCGAGCGGCAGTTTCGTAATCGCATTAGACAGCGATCGAATATCGAAGAGATCGATCTACGAGAACTGTTTCGCTAAAGAGCGCTTAACATTACAGTTCAAAAAATGTTTTCATCATTACGGTGAGTTTTGCAATATCAAGCGTCGGTTCATAGTAGATCAAGATATTATTGAGTTGCGCGCGTGAAAGAGCGCCTTTTTCAAAGTTGCGATGAATGCGTTTGCCTCGCTTAAGCGCCTCTTTACTTTCAGTGCTTGCAACATTGACGATCATCACCTTTCCATCGTTGTCCATCTGCTCCAAAAGCGCGTCATATTTGTAGATGAGATTTTCGCCATCAACGCGATCGCGAAACTTGCATTCAATGATATACAGGTGGTTGTTTTTGATCATGAGTACATCAAACTCGTTTTGGATCGTTACGCCGTTGATCGTCTCGTAGCGCACCTTTACGCCGCTCATTACATCATCAAATCCGAGATCATTAACGATATGGTAGATCTGCTCTTCAAAGAGTTCGCCCAAGATAAAGTTCATATTGATCGGACGACCGCTGCTAGTCGCCACACCCATTTTTGCCAGCGCACCAACGACAGGCTCGTAGCGCTCCTCGTCGATCTTTTTTTCCTCCATCACCCGCCTGCGGTACTTTTGAAACTGCGCGAAGTTGTCGCTGATGACCTGTACAAACGGCTTGCGATACTCCATCTCGGTTTTGCTCTTTGCCTCAACGAGATCGTAACCTTTGGAGATGATGTGATCGGCGATCGACATATTGTGTTTGAGCGCGAGGCGGCTCATGCCCTCAACGGTGATCAGCGACATATCGTTGGCAAAACGGTCGTAGATCAAGATGTTTGCGCCGTAGTCGATGATCTCGCGCGAGAGCAAGATCGCCATATTTACCTCGCCGTCGCTGAGATTGACAAAAAGCTGATTTGGCGGCGAAAGCTGTTTCATCATATTGGATAGTGCGATGATCGACTTCATACTGCCCGTATCAACGCTCATCTCTTGAAGCGTACATTTGAGGCGGTATTTGGAGCGCAGAGCGTTTAGCCCCCGCGTGATCCGCGTCCGCTCTTTCTCGCTGCGCCTGCTGGAACTGCTGAGCAGCAGATGTAGCGTAATCTGCTCTTTGTACTCAAAAAAAGTAGGCAGAAGCGACGAGTCAAAATCGCCAATTAACGATACTAAAACCATACGATTAGTGTAGCCTGATAGCGCTGATAGAGCGTGTGCTAAAATCGCGTAAATTAACAAAAGGTATCTGATGAGCGATCGTTTTTATGTAACCACTCCCATATACTATGTCAATGACGCACCGCATATTGGACACGCCTATTCGACGATCATCTCGGCAGTTCTAGCGCGCGATGCGAAGCTCAAGGGCAAAGAGACCTTCTTTTTGACAGGCACGGACGAGCACGGGCAAAAGATCGAGCAGGCGGCGAAGGCAAAGGGCGAGAGCGCACAGAACTACGCCGATCGTATCAGCGCCATTTTCCGCG
>BNUO01000008.1 GCA_025997415.1 Campylobacterota bacterium | reverse complement strand
TAAAATTATCTTTATCTGTTTCTTTCATCAAACTCGCAATTTGTTTAAGCTCAATTGCTGCTTGTGTCTTTGGATTTTTGGTTAGGTATCGTCTGATAATCGCCGCTTGATGATAATGGCACATCTGCACAGGGTATTTAGCCGATAAACGCCGTATCAATGTGGATTTGCCGTCTGCAACGACTGCCTTGACTGTATATCCCATACGCTCTAACTCCTCAATTCCGTGCATATACAGCGCATTTGTCTCGCGCTGGACATACAACCTGAGCAGATTGGTCTTGGTGCGCGCATCACGAAACAACATCAATCCGAATTTTCTACCAAAGTATGTAGTATCTATAAGCAGAATTACGGGAGTATTTGAAATGATATCATTAATGTTTTTTGCGTTTGTCGCTTCATATTGATCTAAGTGTCTCTTGATTGTCTTTAACGAACAATTATACTTTTCAGCAAGCTGTGCGTATGTCTGTTTCTTGTATGTGTATTCGCGCCATAAACAAGAATCGTCTAATTTGACCTTGTCGCCAAACCAATGATTACAAGATAAACATTTATATCGCTGTTTACCTCTTGTTTTACCGTTTTTCTTAATCTTTGCTGAACCACAAATGACACACTTTTTTTGACATTCATTTCAAAATACCCCCAACGAATACTGTCATAGACTGGCTTTGTTGAGGATTTGAGCACTACATTTGTCCATTAGACCTGATTATCTTTGATTGAAGCGTATCGGAGAACTTAGACAGACGATACTTTGCTCCTCGCTTAGCAGGAAGCAATGCTCTGTCTTTGTCCTGCTGTTCGGCTTGATACCTATGGTAATACTTGTAAAAGTTCTGCTTCTTGATACGGTATATCTTGAACAGATCAGAGGCAAAGCGAATGGTGGGGTGTTTCTTTGCCTTTACCAGCTCATATTCCTCTACCAAAGCACGAAGCCTCTTTACACGCTCTCTTACGACCGTGTTGTCCTCTTTTGCACTGAACATCTTTGTTTCCTTTCGATGACCCTTTTCTAGCGAAAAGTGTCATCGAAATGATTGGCAGGGACAGCGATGACGGAGAGCGCGCACACAATGACAATATGCATACCGCTCGCTTTTTGCCGTTGATCGCGCAGGGATTTTGCGTGAGAACTAGGAAGCCGAATGCCCCGCGACGGGAGTTTACTTCTTGGTAAATGACCAAGCGCTGAGTGAAGATGACGCAGAGATTGGCGAAAAAACCGAGCGAACGGCGGTAAAAAGGCTAAAGCCAGCGCAAAAGCCCAAGTGAGCGGCGTTAAAACAGTAGCTCCTCCGTACTCCCTCCGCTGCCGTCGAAGAGTTCGCGCGGTGGTTTGGAGGTGTCGGTGAAGATCTCCTTTTTGCCGCCGCTTAGCGTGATCTCGCGCACCCCTTCGGGCTGGTCAAATCGCCGTTTGCGTTCGGGGCGTACGCGGCTTAGCTCCTTGTAGTAGTCGCCAAAAACCGGCGCACTAAATCCGCCGCCTGTTGTCATCGCTCCCATCGGCGAGTCGTCATCGTTGCCAAACCAGATGATCGTCTGCGTGTCGGGCGTAAATCCCGCAAACCACGCATCGCGCGAGTCGTTTGTCGTCCCCGTTTTGCCCGCGATCTCAATGCCCGCAAGTCTGGCGCGTCTGCCCGTGCCGCGATTGACCGCGTCGCGCAGTACATCAACCATCAGGTACGCCTGTTCGGGCTTGGTTACGATCGTTCCCTGCGATTCGTAGGTTTTTGAGTTGCCGTAGCGGTTGATCACCTCGCTTGCAACCCGCGCCTTCATTCGCACGCCCAGATTGCTAATCACCGTCCAGTATTCGGAAAACTCCAGCGGGCTTAGGCTATCTGCGCCCAGCGCGTAGGTCATATCGTATGCGAGCGGGCGCGGCAGGTAGCTGGAGAGCTTGTCAAAAAGCGGCACAACGCCGATCGTGCCTACGAGATTGATCGTGGCGAGATTGCGCGAATTGACAACCGCCTCACGCGCCGTCATAATCCCCACGAAGTTGTCTTCAAAATTGGTCGGTCGCCAGACCTTCTCCTCCTCGTCGGGTCCCGCCGCTGCCTTGTAGGTGCGCGAAATGTCGGCAATGCTTGACGCGGGCGAATAGCCGAGATCGAACGCGGCGAGGTAGATAAACGGCTTAAACGCGCTGCCAAGCTGCCGTTTTGACTGAAATGCGCGATTAAAGACGCTCTTTGAATAATCCACGCCACCCACAAGCGCCAGCAGATCGCCCGTCTGCGGTTCGATCGTTACCAGCGCGGCGTTGAGTTGCGTGAGTTTTGCGCTCAGCGCCGACTGATCGACGCCATAGATCGAAAAGTTGTTTTCGGCGCTGGGTTCAACGGAGATCATCAAAAAGCCCTGATTTTTTTCCAGCTTGGCAAGCTCTTCGATTATGCGCGGATCGGTTGCGTGCGCCGTATTTTGTTTGAGCCGACTGTACCGCGCCGTTTCAGCGGTGTAGTAGTTTTTCAGCCGTTCGGCGTTTGCCGCAAAACCGCGCGAAATCGCCGCCTCCGCCTCCTGCTGCATTCCTAGATCGAGCGTTGTATATACGGTATAGCCGCCCGTTCGCAGATCGGGATAGTCGGCACGCAAAAGCGCAGCGATCGCATCAACGGCGTATGGGGCGCGGTTTTTGGTCAGCGTGTCGTCATAGACGGTGGGCGACTCGTTCATCGCCGCTTGATACTCGCCTTCGCCGATCCAGCCAAGCGCATACATTCGCCCAATGACGAGATTTGCGCGGGTTAGCGACATCTGGTAGTGTTTGGTCGGATCGTAGAAGTTGGGACGGCGCGGCAGACCTGCGAGCAGAGCCATCTCTTTTAGCGTCAGCTCCGAGAGGTTTTTGCGAAAGTAGCCGAGCGCGGCGGTGCGAACGCCGTAGTAGTTGTGTCCAAAGTAGATCGCATTGAGGTAGCGTTCCAAAATCTGCTCTTTGGAGAGCGTCAGCTCCACGCGCATTGAGATGATCGCTTCGTTCATCTTGCGATCGATGGTCTTTTCGGGGCTAAGCAGGGTCGTTTTGACAAGCTGCTGCGTGATCGTGCTTGCGCCTTCGACCGCTTTTCCCGCCTGAATCATACGAATCAGCGCCCGCCCGATCGCCTCAAAATTGACCCCGTAATGCTCAAAAAAGCTGGTATCTTCGATCGCAACCAGCGCTTCGATCAGCCGCGAAGGAATCTCCTCAAATGGTACATATATGCGGTGCTCTTCGCCAAAAAGATTGGCGATAAGTTCGCCGTTGCGATCGTAGATCTGCGTGGTCAGTTGCGGCTGGTAGTAGATAAGCGGATCAGTTTTGATACTTAGCGTCCGCACCAGATAGATCATCGCCACAACGATAACTACGATCGTAAGCGCCAAAACCGACATCAACAAAATTCGTAACGCTGTTCTCAACTTCTAAACTCTCTACTGGCAAAATTGGCTTCGGCAAGCCGCACGGTTTCGGGCATTTGCGGGTTTTTTAGGAGCGTTGCCGCGCTGCCGCGTTCAACGATCCTGCCGCGATCGAGTACGCAAATATCATCGCAGAGCGCACCGACGGAGGCGAAATCGTGCGAGACAAAAAGCATCTTCGTTCCCTCTAATTTGATCGAATTTAATAGCGCAAGTATTCCCTCTTTACTCTGATGATCAAGCGCGGTGGTCGGTTCGTCCAGCAGCAAGAGCTTTGGTTTGGTCAAAAGCGCGATCGCCGTAATCACCCGCTGAAGCTGTCCGCCGCTTAGCTCGGAAGCGAATCGTTCTAATGCCCACGCTCCCAAACCAACCCGCTCTAAGAGAGCCGCCGCAACGGTTTTTGGCGCGTGGAATTGATCTTTGATACGGCTCATTGGGCTTAGCGCGGTGAAGGGATTTTGCGGGATAAACCCGACGCTTTTGCCCTTTGTAAGAGGAAAATTGGAGGCGATCTCGCTTTCGAGTTTCATCGCCTTTGGCAGCATGGACAGGAGCGCTTTTAGCGTCAAACTCTTGCCGCTGCCGCTTGATCCAACCAGCCCAAGCGCGGTTTTGATCGTAAATGCGACATCGAGCAGGCTCTCATTCTTTAGCGTGATTGCGAGCCGTTTGACTTCAACCATTGCCGTGCCGCCTTTTGTTGCGTTTTTTGTACACAACCCAGTAGATCGCCACAAGCAGCGCGACAAAAATCAGCGCGATCGCCGTTGCGCTCACCAGATATGGCTTCAACGCCTCCTCGTTTTGACCCAAAAAGTAGCCCAAAAGCGTTAGAACCGTTACCCACAGCCCCGCGCCAAATGAGGTGAAAAAGCAGAAAATCCCCAGCGGCATTCGCGCCAAACCAGCAGGAAGCGAGATGTACTGCCGCACGACTGGGATCAACCGCCCGCTAAATGTTGAGATGTGCCCATGCCGCGCAAAGTAGTTTTCGACCTTTTGCATCGTCTCTTCGGTGAAAAAAACATAGTGTCCGAATCGCAGCAACGCTTTGCGCCCAAGCGTAACGGCGAGGTAGTAGTTTAGTAGCGATCCAAGCAGGCTTCCGATGATGCCGCAGGCGATCGCAGCGTAGATGTTCATCTCGCCTTTTGCCGCCAAGTAGCCGGCTGGGATCATCGCAACCTCGCTGGGAAAGGGGAAAAACGACGACTCCAAAAACATCATCGCAACGATCCCCCAGTAGCCCATATCGGCGACAAGTTCTACAACCCATCGTATGATTTCACCAAGCATTTATCTCCTTTTTTTTCGTCAAAATTACGCCAAAAACCCAAGAGTTTTCTCGTCGCCAAACGCGCCGCTTAACTCTTTTTTGATCGCGCCCAAAAACAGTTTGTTATCAAAAAGCGGCGACTCCGAAGTGGCGGCGGTCATTGCGGCGTTTTTGATCACAAGCGCTATTTGTGCGCCCGTGAGCGGATGTTTTGCCAGCGTTTCGAGGCTTAGCGACTTGTCGATCGGCGCGTTGTGCGGCAGCGTTTTGCGCCAGATCTCCAGCCGTTGCGCTTCGGTTGGTTTTTCAAACTTGATCTTGTAGTCAAACCTGCGCGAAAAGGCGGGATCGATGTTTTCGAGCAGATTGGTTGTGGCGATGAGTATCCCTTCAAACCGTTCGATCTGTTCAAGAAAGATATTTTGCATCTGGTTGTGCATTTTATCCGCACTGCCACCCGCCTGCGTTGTGCGCCCCGAAAGGAACTGATCGGCTTCGTTGAGGAGCAAAATCGGTTCGATCCGCGTTTTTGCGAGAATCTCTTTGTAGGTGTCAAAGATTTTGCGCGTATTTTTTTCGCTTTCGCCCACATACATCGATAAAATCTTGGAACAATCGAAGCTAATGACCTGTTTTTTTAGCGTTTTTGCAACGCTGAGCGCAGTCATAGTTTTGCCCGTACCGGGTGCGCCGTGAAAGATGATCTTTGCGTCAATAACGCTTCGTTTATCTTTAATACCCCACTCTTTTAGCCGCTTGATCACAGTGCTGTCCATCTGACGGATAATTGCGTCCAAAACCTCGCGGGTTGCGGGATTTAATACGACATCATCGAGCGTTGTTTTTGGATCGATAAGTTCAAAAATATCCTGCTCTTTGATCAGCGTATCGAGCTTGATCTTCGTCTGCTTTTTTTTCTTTGGGTGAATGATCTCTTTTAGCACCTCTTCCGTGATGAAAAACGATCGGCTAATTCCTCCAAACGGAGTTAAAACTTCATCGTAATCGATCACGCCTTTTGAGATCAGCGGCGCGTTTTCTTCCAAGAGGCTGCGATTTTTGATCTTTTCATAATCATCAAGACTGATCATTTCGATCAGCGTATTCATATCTCTAAGCGAATCGTCGTTGCCCGAATACTCCTCTTTGAGCAGCGCCAAAAAGATGATCTGCTCTTTAACATTTAGGTGGCGATCACGAAAGTATTTTTCGAGTTTGGGAGCTTCTTTAGAGACGACGATCCGCTCTTTGATCTGCGTTTCAAGCATACTCAATCGGTTTTTGACCCGCATAAAACTCGCCGTACTCGGATCGTAATTTTGTCTGATAAGCGCAAGTTTTTGGTAGAGTTCAATTCGCAAAAAGCTATCTTGCAGATACTCCAAGTGATCGTTATACGGCTTGACTTCCGGTAGATGAACATCGAGATTTCCATCTTCGATCAGCTTCATAAAGGTGATCGATAGCGAGATCGTATAGTGGAGCAGATCGAGCAAAATAATATCGCTGGTTTTGCCCTGATTGAAACCGTTTAGCGTTACCCAGCCCAGTTCGATAAGATTTCGCACTTCATGAATGTGATTGATGTATCCGATCCGCTCTTTTTTGTACACTTCCGAGAGCAATACCGCGATATTAAACTCCGCCGTTCCTCCGATGTATGCTTCGGTTAGCATTTTGAGTAGTTTCGCCTCGCCAACCGAGCATTTTAGCTGTGCAAAAAGCGCAGTTTTGTTGATCGCACGATTTTGTAGAAAATCGATCAGATGTTCAAGCGAAGTGTTTATTTTTTGCAATTTCTCTCCTTGATTATTTGAGCTACTTCACTCTGCCTAAAACGCAGATATTTAGTGCGATCTTTGTCGTTTTTTTCACTTAGCGCCGCTGTGATCGACTCAGCTTCATACAAAAGTGTTTCGCACGATTTGACCTGATCGACCTTTCGCCCCGCCGCGCAAGCGGTGAGCAAAAGAGCGGACAAAACGGCGCAAACGGTCATCAAAACAGCGTCAAAAATCCTCAATCCGCCGCCTTTTTTTGTGTGAGTTTATTCAATATGGACTAAAAACGGCGATTTAACCTCTGTTTTTGTAGGATTCGTCCTTCACTTCGGAAAGGTTTTGCTATTTTGTATAGATTATTGCTGATTTTCGCGCTTTCTGCCGCCGCGCTGTGCGCCAACCCCGTTACCGAAAGCGCGTGGGAGAAAAATCGTAGTTTTTATGATTATCTTCGCCTAAACTCGATCAACACTGCAATCATCACCGAACAGGACGACGACACCGCCGATGCGCTGCGAACGATCCTCGCAGGTTCGTCGTTTTTTGAGCACCGCGACGAGGAGAGCGGCAGGTTGCTACACGCGCTAATTCCGATTGGCGAGGAGCGGCAGATTTCGCTGTATGAAGAAAATGGCGCATACAAGATCGAACTGATTCGCATTCGTTACAGCACGGTTATTGAGTCGATCGCGGTGGATATTCGCTCCAGTCTGCAAAACGATCTGCAAAAGGTCATGGGCAACAGCCGTCTGGCGCAGGAACTCGTCTCGATCTACGACGATCGCGTTGATTTTCGGCGCGATATTCGGCTAGGCGATCAGGTTAGCGCGCTCTACATTCGCAAGGTCAGGCTCGGCAAAACGCACGGCACGGTTACGGCGCTAAGCAGCTTTATCGAAACGGCAAAACGGCGGCACTATGCGTTCTACAACTCTGACGACGAGGGCTACTACGACGAAAACGGCAAGTCGCTGGCGGGACTGTTCCTCAAATATCCGCTCAATTTTCGCAAGATCACATCGACCTATCAGCCCAGCGGTCGCGCTCACCCCGTGCTTGGGATCACCCGTCCGCACTTGGGAGTCGATTTTGCCGCCGCCAAAGGGACGCATGTCGCAAGCGTTGCCGACGGCGTTATCCGTTTCGCGGGCTGTCAGCGAAGCTGTGAGAGCGGCTACGGCAAACTAGTCATCATTGAGCACAAAAACGGCTGGGAGAGCCGCTACGCGCACCTAAGCGGCTTTAACCGCGTCTCGCCCGGAATGCGCGTCAGACAAGGGCAGACGGTGGCGTTTGTGGGCAGCACGGGCGTTACAACGGGCACGCACCTGCACTTTGAAGTTCGCAAAAATGGCGATACAACCAATCCACTAGCGATCAAAAATATCCGCAAAGACGCGCTGCGGGGCGAGGCGCTGACAAGATTTGCCGAAGAGGCGAAGCGGCAGAAGGTGAGCTTGGACTACTACGCCGACACCGCCAAAGAGGGCGTAACGCGGCTTAGCCAATCTAGCAAATAATGCGATTTTTCTACCACGAACTTTCGGGCGCACAGACGCTTACGATCGAGCGGGACGAGCTGGCGCACTTGAAAGCTCTGCGGTTGCGCGAGGGCGAAAGCGCACGGTTTCGCAACCTCGCCGACGACATACTTTACACATACAAACTAATATCATTTGGTAAGCGCGAAGCGGTTTTAACGCTCTGCAACGCGACAAAAAATGCGGTTATGCCCGCAAAAAGCGTCGATCTGGCGTGGTGCGCGATCGATCCAAAGGTTGTCGAAAAGAGCCTGCCGTTTATCAATGAGCTTGGCGTTGCGCGACTGTTTATCCTCTGGTGCGAAAAGAGTCAGCGGCAGTTTCGCTTTGACCTTGCACGAATGCGAAAGATCGCCATTTTTTCGTGCGAACAGTGCGGGCGGACAACGCCGCTTGAGATCGTACTAACCGATCCCGAATCCTTTGTTTTAGCGCATCCTAACGCCGCGCTGATCGATTTTGGCGGCGAGGCGATCGCGCCCGAACGGGTTGCGGACAAAACTCTGATCGTTGGACCCGAAGGCGGTTTTGGCAGGTGCGATTACGCCGCTTTTGAACGGCTGCCGCGCTTTGGGATCGACACTCCGCTAACGCTTCGCAGCGAGAGTGCGCTTATCTTTGCTGCGAGTTTAGCGCTAGTTAGATAGGATTAGTAAAATCAAAGATAGGAGTTAATATGACAATCAAAGAGTATCTTGGCGGCGATCACCGCGACTGCGATGAGCTTTTTGCAAAAGTAGAGGGCAATTTCAAGCTGGCAAAGACGGAGTTTGAGACGATGGCGGCGGCGTATGAACGCCATTTTGCCTTAGAGGAGACGATCTTTTTTCCCGTTTTTGAGGAGCATACAGGCACGAGCCACGGTCCGACGCAGATGATGCGCAGCGAGCACGCCCAAATGCGCGATCTGATCGAAAAAATGCGCACGGCGATTGGCAAGGACGACAAGGCGCAGTTTGAATCGATCGCCGAAACATTTATCTTTCTCGTCCAGCAGCACAACAGCAAAGAGGAGACAATCCTATATACGATCGGCGATCGCATACTCGGCGCGGACGCGGAAGAGATTGTTCAAACAATGCAAAAACACTAAATGGAGATCGCCGCGTGAATATGTCTGGGCTTAGTCTCGATCAAGCGCCGCCATATTCGGTGATTTTGCGCTTTTTTATCACCGCGCAGATCTTCGGCATTCTGGCGGGAATCGTTTTGGCTGTGGGGGGCGAGACGATCTTGGCGAGCCGTTACGCGCCGATTTCATATGTTTTTGTTCATCTCATCACAATCGGCGTGATGGGAATGACGATGATCGGCGCACTATTTCAAATGTTGCCTGTGATTGCAGGCGTAAAACTGCCTTCGCCGCAACGGTTTTCGCTATTTGTTTATCTACTGTTGATCGCGGGAGTTTCGTTGCTATCTTATGGCTTTTTTAGCGCAGAGGGTATGGCTTTTGTTATCGGCGGCACAATGCTTGTTTTGGCATTTGGATCATTTGCTGCGCTTGCGATCTTACGACTAAGAGTGGCGGAGTTTCCCAGTAGCGCGATCTGGCTAATCCGCTTGGCATTAACGGGGGTGATCATCGCAATTTTGCTAGGAGCAAATCTCGCTTTTTCACGGGCAACCGGATCGCTCGATCACGCTTCGATCGCGCTTACTACGCTTCATATCGGCTGGGGTTTTGCGATCTGGACGCTGCTGCTAATTATGGGTGTTTCACGGCAGGTGCTGCCGATGTTTTATGTTGCGCCGCAATATCCAAATATCTGCTGTCGCACGATCGTGCCGCTGATCTATTTTGCTATGATCGCGCTCTCTTTTTCGCTGATTTTTGATGTTGGCGCTGCGTATATGCTCTTGATCGCAAAAATCTCGGCTCTTCTATCGTTTGTCGCTTTTGGCGTTACAACGCTATATCTGCTCTACAAACGAAAACGAAAGATCGGCGATCCAACGCTTGTTTTGTGGCGATTTGCGATCGCTTCGCTCATCGTTTCTGCGCCGCTTCTGTTGATCGAAGGCGAGCGCCATACCGCTCTTTTGGCAACGCTGTTTGTGGGCGGTTTTGTCCTTGCGATCATCAACGCAATGACATACAAGATCGTGCCGTTTCTAGCGTGGTTTCACCTTAGCGCAATGCAGAGAACCGATATTCCGATGATGGGTGATTTTGTCTCGAAGCGATCGGCGTATATGCAAGCAATCTGCTTTATGGCGGCAATCGTAACGATCGCGGTTGCGATCTATATTCCAGCGCTTACGATCACGGGAGGCGCACTTTTGGCGTTAAGTTATCTGCTTATTCTAAAAGATACGGTTCTTTGTATAATGCTCTATCGCAAACACCTCTCATAACCAAAGATTCGCACAGTTTTAACGCCATTTTTCTTATATATCGAAAAGATCTACTTAAAGAGTGAGCGATCATGGATAAACGCATCGAACTTGAGTTCGGGCAGTAACTTTTGTACATACGCTACAAACTGCTCTTTTAGATCGCTCTCAAGTTCATTGTATAGGATTCTAAACGCCCCCTTCTTCATCTGTTCATTTGATCGTGCCGCGTGATCGAAAGCCCACCTCGAACGAGCCAATCTTGCCGCTGATTTCATCGACCGTGATCACGCCGCAGGTGGCGCAAATATCGGCGTCGATTCGCTTTGCGCCCAGATAAAGCGCCTCAAAATAGTCCGCAGAAACGAAGTCGTCGGGATCGATAAATCCTATATATTCGCCGCTTGCCGCCTCGATCGCTCGGTTTCTCGCGTGCCCCTGTCCGCAATTTTCCTGATCGATGACCACAATCCGCCTCTCTCGCGCGGCGTATTCGCTTAGGATCGCGCTCGAATTGTCGGTCGATCCGTCATTAACCGCGATGATCTCAATATCCGTCAGCGTCTGCGCGATCAGGCTGTCTAAACATTTTGCGAGGTAGCTTTGCATATTGAATACGGGAACAATGATCGAAACTTTCGGCGCCATTTGGCTAAACTCCTCGTTTGGTTTTTGGCGGCACTATATCACACACACGGAATCAAGTTTGACAAAAAATCTGCTCGATCGCTATCTGCTCACAAACCTCTGGGTCAGCTTCCTGCCGCTCTTTGGCGCACTCTTTATGATCGCTTCTTTGATCGTGTTTGTGCAGCTTGCGGCGATGACCTCGCTGATCAAGGTTAGCTTTATGGAGATGATCGCACTTTATCTTATGCAGACGCCGCAGATTGTGCTCTACATCTTGCCCGTTGTCTTTTTCGCCTCCATTATGCTAAGTCTCGCGCGGCTCTCTAGCGATCTGGAAACAACCGTTTTTTTCAGCCTCAAGGCGAGTCTGTGGCAGGTTATGCGCCCGTACGCGGCGCTGAGCTTTGTGCTTGCGATCGCCATTTTTGCACTTGGGTTTGTCGTCGCGCCGAAGGCAAAGATCGCGCAGCGGGCGTTTTTGTATGGCAAGCAGGACAGCGCGAAACTCAACATTCGTGCCAGCGAGTTTGGGCAACGATTCGGCGATTGGATGGTCTTTGTGGGCAGTCAAAGCGGCGAGGGCTACGGCGACATAGCGCTGTACTCGATCGACAAAGCCAGAGCGCACGGATTTTTTGTCCTCGCCGAAAGCGTTGCAACGCAAAACGAGAGCGGACTGTTTAGTTTGCAGCTAAAGCGCGGCAGGGGCTATGAGATCGGCGCGGAAAAGCTGCGCGAAATGGAGTTTGAGACGATGAGCGTCAATCAAGTCGGCAAGCTGCGCGAACTGAGCTACGACGGTCTGATCGAATACTGGAAGAGCAGCAAAACGCGCGAGATCGTCTGGGTTTCGCTCTGCGTACTCTTCACTCTCTTCTCGCTTCCTGCTACGCTTTTGGGCATTCACCACCCCCGTTTGACAAAAAGTTATGCGGGTGTGCTGGCGCTTGGGCTGGGTCTTTTGTTTTATGCGCCGGCGATGGTGCTCGGCGATTTTTCGGGCGCAAAAGGGTACTACGCATTTGTCGTACCGCCCGTCTGGTTTCTCATAACGCTTGTGCTCATCAGGCGTCGTTTGAAAACATACTAGCCGCTTTTCCCACGCCAACCTTTTGCGAGACTTAAGCGCACTTTTTTTCTCCGATTAAAATTTGCTCACCAAAAGGGTGCGATTAAGTGAATGTTAATCATATTCACACTATGCTCACAGGGCATTTTGGTGTCTAAACCCATAAGGAGGTAGCATGCAATCTTCGAGTGCATCGCTCAGTTACGACTACTCAGTCGCCAAACTCTTCATCTACACAATGGTGATCTTTGGCTTTATCGGTATGCTGATTGGTGTGGTGCTTGCATTCCAGCTCGCCTGGCCTGCGTTTAACCTAAGCGGCATTCTCGGCGATTTCGGTGAATACACCGCATTCGGTCGCCTACGCCCGCTTCACACAAACGGCATCATCTACGGATTTACCCTCAGCGGTCTCTGGGCAGCGTGGTATTACATCTCCCAGCGCGTTTTGAAGGTATCGATGAACGAGTACCCGTTCCTCAAAGCGCTATCGCAGATCCACTTCTGGCTCTACGCCCTGATCCTCGCGCTCGCGGTTGTTACTCTGTTTTTGGGTATCACCCAGAACAAAGAGTACATTGAGCTTGCGTGGCCTATTGACATACTAGTCGTTGTCATTTGGGTTGTTTGGGGTCTGCATATGTGGGGTATGTTTGGCGTTCGCCGCGAGAAGGGGCTTTACATTTCGCTCTGGTACTTCCTAGCGACCTTCCTTGCGATCGCAATGCTCTACATCACAAACAACCTTCAGATTCCAACCGCACTCGCAAGCGGCTACGGTTCGATCTGGCACTCGGTTTCGATGTACTCAGGCAGCAATGACGCGCTGGTACAGTGGTGGTGGGGACACAACGCCGTTGCGTTCGTCTTTACTTCCGGTGTGATCGCCGTGATGTACTACTTCTTGCCAAAAGAAGCAGGTCAGCCAATCTTTAGCTACAAGCTCTCCTTGTACTCATTTTGGTCGCTTATGTTTGTCTATCTCTGGGCGGGCGGTCACCATGTGATCTACTCAACCGTTCCTGACTGGATGCAAACGATGGGCTCTGTCTTTTCCGTCGTGTTGATTCTGCCTTCATGGGGTACGGCAATCAACTTCCTCTTGACGCTTCGCGGTCAGTGGCAGCAAGTAACCAGCAATCCGATTATCAAGATGATGATCCTCGCTTCGGTGTTCTATATGTTTGCAACACTCGAAGGTCCGATCCAATCGATCAAATCGGTCAATGCTCTTGCGCACTTCACAGACTGGATCGTCGGACATGTACACGACGCGGCACTTGGCTGGGTGGCATTTACCATTATGGCTGCCGCTTACCACATGGTTCCACGAATGTATGGGCGCAAACTCTACAGCAGCAAACTCATCGATATTCAGTTCTGGATTCAAACAACTGGTATCGTTTTGTACTTTGCAAGTATGTGGATCGCAGGTATTACGCAAGGCTTGATGTGGCGCGCAACTGACAACTACGGTAGCCTTTTGCATAGCTTCATCGACACGGTGAATGCTCTACATGTTTATTACATCATCAGAGGCGTGGGCGGACTTCTCTACCTCATCGGCTTTGTGATCTTCTGTTGGAACCTGATCAAATCGATCAGCAGCGGTGATAAACTCGAAAAAGAACCGGTATCGGCAACCCCGATTTCGGCGAACTAAGGAGGGAATAACGATGTTCCATTGGTTAGAAAAACGACCGTTCTTTTTCGCGGTGTTTCTGTTTGTAACGATTGCTTTCGCAGGACTTGTTGAGATACTGCCGGGCTTTGCTCAAGCATCTCGCCCTGTGATCGGCAAAGAGCCATACACGATCCTTCAGCTTGCAGGCAAGAATGTCTATATGAAAGAAAACTGCAATGTCTGCCACTCAATGCTGATTCGTCCGTTCAAAAGCGAGACCGATCGCTACGGCGCATATTCGCTTAGCGGTGAATACGCTTACGATCGTCCGTTCTTGTGGGGTTCAAAACGAACCGGTCCAGATCTAATGCGCGTGGGCAATGTCCGCACAAGCGACTGGCATGAAAACCACTTTAGAGACCCGCAGGCGACAGTTCAGGGTTCGATTATGCCTCCGTATCCTTGGCTGTTTTCCAAAGAAGCAGACATTGAGACTGCATATGCCGAAGCCTTGACAGTTAAGCATGTGTTCAACACGCCTTATACCAACGATCAAGTACCCGAAGGTAATCCGAGCAGAGCGAAACAGATCGCATTGGCAGAAGCCGAAGCGATCGTAGCCGAACTCAACGACCGGAAGGTGAAAGATGACTTTAAACAAGGCAAGATCTCTGAAGTCGTCGCGCTAATCGCGTATCTCAACAGCAGAAAATAGGCTAAGAGATGGATTGGATAGTCATCAAAGGCTACACATACTTCTTCGTGATGTTTATCGCGACGATTCTGTTGGTCTGGTACATCTGGTACTTGTATATCAACAAGGCGCGGCGCGAACACTACGAGGAGTACTCCGATCTCGTCCTCAAAGACGGTTTGGACGATGCGCCTTTGGAGGCTATGGAAAACACAAAAAAGGATGAGAAATGATCGAAGCGATCTTAGGATCAACAGAAACGATCAACTGGTTAGGCGGTCTGGGCTTTTTTGCCGTGATCTTGATCACAGCAGTAGTCCTGTTCGTCTATTTCAAGCAGATCAAAGATCACAAAGGCGGTGGCGAGCTAGAAGATGGCGAATGGGACGGTATCAAAGAGTACAAAAACCCTGTTCCCGTCGG
Source organism: Campylobacterota bacterium (assembly GCA_025997415.1). Taxonomy (GTDB): domain Bacteria; phylum Campylobacterota; class Campylobacteria; order Campylobacterales; family SZUA-545; genus JAIRKM01. The sequence continues at coordinate 31,093 of BNUO01000008.1, read as the reverse complement.
CTGGACTGCTATCTTTTCGCTGCTCCTAATCTGGGCAATCTGGTACTGGATGTTTGGCTATCCGCTAGACTCCTACAGTCAGATCGCCGAGTACAATAAAGAGACGCGAGAGTACCAATCCCAGTTCGAGAAGAAGTGGCAGAACCCAAGCGAAGCCACGCTTGTCGCAATGGGCAAGAGCGTATTCTCGGCAAACTGCGCGCAGTGCCACGGCAACGCAGCCGATGGTAACGGCGGTCGCGCTTTTGACCTTCGTTCCAAATATGTTGGTACGGGCGTAGATAGCGGCAACATACCTGCGATCGTTGCGTTCGCGCAGTACGGCACAAAGGGTGCAATTGGCACGATGCCTGCGTTTAACAGCGTCGGAACGCTGACCGATCTGCAGTATCAAGCCGTCGCAACCTATATCGTTTCTAACAAATTGAAGGAGCAGAAATGAGTTGCGATTGTGAAAACACGGGCAGTTTGTTTGGGCTTAACGGGATCAGCGGAATGCTGATCGCCGTTGTGTTGCTACTAAGTATCATTGGGGTCTTGACCACGCTTGGGATCATCACCCAACAGGCAAGCGCACGAAATCCTTATGTGGTTAGCGGCGCGATCGGCAAACCGGTTAATATCGATCAAGTTCGCCTGAACCTCAAAGATGTGGGCGGCGGCACGAGCCTCTTTGACGCAAACGCGGCAAAGAATGCGTTCAAAGATGCCAATTAAGGAGCAATGATGGAAAAGATTTTAGTTGTATTGCAAGTTGTGCTTGCGGCTCTCTCCGTCTATGCAGTAACTGTGGGCGGCGCCCTCTTCATAGGCTAATTGCCTACTTTAGCGCACGGGGGATTCCCCTGTGCGCCACCACAAACCAAAGACACGCATGAAAAAATATCTACTGTTTCTCACCCTGTTAGCCTCTGTGTGGGCTGAAAACTTTGTGCTGCAAAACGACAATATTTTGCTAGAAAAAGCTGTTGAGAAGATCAACGAAATGACCACCGAACTGAAAACAAAAACCGGCGTTAGCGTCTATGTCTCCGCCATCAACAAGCTAGAAAACAATGAGACGATCGCGCTGTATGCCAAGCGAATTGGCGAGAGACTTGAAGCGCCGTTTGCGCTTATCGCGCTTAGCAGTACCGATGTGAAAATCGATCTGATCACATCGCCCGATCTTGCAGAGATTGTCGATCGCGATGAGGTACTAGACGATTACATTATCCCGCTATTTGTCGAAGTTCGCAGAGATTTGACAACACAGCAGCAGCTTAGCGCGGGCGTATTTAACGGCGTTGCGTTTCTAACCGACACCATTGCTGAAGATCGCGGCATCGTACTGGAAAGCTCGGTCGGCAGCGGCAGCAAAAACTTCTACGAAGGGCTGATGTGGGTCATCAAAATTATGATCGTACTGACGCTGGTTGGCATTTTTATCGCGTATAGACGCAGCAAAGCGGGGGCGTAATGGCGGCGCGATCGAAAGTCCCGTTCGTCATCATCGGCGTTTTGCTGCTGATGTTCATCGCGCTGATCACGCTTTTGGTGCTTTCACGCACGATCTACCCTGTGCAGATCGAAACGCGCTATATGCAGAGCTATCAGGGCGTGGATAAATCGTTTAACCAGATCAGCGGCGATCGGGCGAAGTTTGACGCGCTTTATGCGGCGCAAATCGCCACTCATCTACATTCGCCTGAACCGATCGCCGTTGCTGACACGCGGGGCGGCTCGCAAAATTACGAACACGGCTTTACGATCGGCACAAACCGCTTTGAAGTCGTCTTGACCGACGCGGGCGCTCACGCCGTCTCGGACGCGACGGTAACGGGCTTTGTCAGCAGTTTTCACACCAGCGACTACGATCAGACGATCACCTTAACATACGAGCCAGCACAGAAGCGCTACCAAACCCAAGCCTTTGAGATCGCTGCGGCGGGGCGGTACAAGATCACCGTTTTGGTGCGAACCGCCGACGGCAACAGCGCATTTTTTGAGAAAGCAGTTTTTGCCAAGTAACACTCTGCTTGTCGTGCCAACCTCCCGCGCTAAGCGGGAAATCCTAGCCACCAAGTACGGTTTTGCCCCCAAAATCCTAACAATGCAGGAGTTTGAACAGCGGCTCGCCGTTGCCGTTGGCAAAACGCTCATCGACGAATCAACGCGCCTCGTGCTGCTCAAAAAAGCGGCGGAGCAGACGCGCGATGCCAACAAGATCGGCGTGAGCGACGACTTTTTGGTGTTTTTGGAAAACGCCCACTTCTTTCTAGGATTTTTCGACGAACTAAGCGCCGAAGGCGTTGAGGCGGACGAACTGCTTAAGGGCGACAGCTACGCCGAATATGACGATCACATCGCCGTACTCAAAGAGCTACGCGCCAATTTCCGCGCCCTGCTTGCCGAAAAATCCTACATCGATCGTTTAAGTTTTGCCGAAGATCACACGCTGAACTTGGAGTGGCTTCACGAGTTTGAAAGCGTAACGGTGCAGATCGAAGGCGCACTGAGCCGCTTTGAACTCGGCTTGCTCCGTGCCGCCGCCGCAACAACGCCGCTACATTTGCAGTTTGAATTAACGCCGTTTGATCAAAAGACAGTCGATGCGTTTTTACCGCTGAAACTGCCCTTAAACAGCCGCGTTACGCTCGACCTTTCAAACGGCGCGATCATCGAAACTACGCCGATCGCGGCAAAAAACGACATCGATCTGTACACATTAAACAGTCGCAGCGAACAGGCGGCGGCGATCATCGAAACCGTCTATCGCTTTGTCGCGGCTGGGATCGCGCCCGAAAAAATCGTCGTTGTGCTGCCCGATGAGTCGTTTGCCGTGTTTTTGCGAGAGTTCGATCGGTGCGGCGTTTTCAACTACGCTTTTGGTTTTCCCTTTGCCGAAAGTGAGTTTTACCGATCGCTAAACGCGCTGTGTAACTTCAACGCAGACGATCGCGCCGCGAAATTTGCCTTCGATCGGCGGGCGCAAAAAACCGAAAATCTACGCGATCTGCGCCGCGATTTTGAACGACAAACGCCTGTCCAAACCTACGATCTGATCGAAAAAGCGATCGCCATTGCGAGCGACAAGGAGCGCGAAATTGCCGCTAACGCCCTGCACGAGATCAAGCCGATTTTGGACGAACCGCTCGCTCCAAAAGAGGCTCTGCGTATCTACTTGCAACAGCTTCGCAAGAAAAGTTTTGACGACACAAACGGCGGCAAAGTAACCGTTATGGGCGTGCTGGAGACCCGCGCAACCGCGTTTGACGGCGTGATCGTGGCGGATTTTAACGATGGCGTTGCGCCCAAAGCGAGCGAAAAAGACATGTTTTTGAGCGCCGCTGTCCGCCGCGCCGCCTCGCTTCCAACCTACGCCGATCGCGCCGATTTGCAACGATCGTTTTTCTACCGCCTGTTTGCAAGGTCGCGCAAAACGACCGTTTTTTGCGTGCAAAATGACCTCCTATCCCCAAGCCGATTTATCAACGAACTTGGTCTGCAAGCGCGTTTGAAACCGTTTGCGATCGACGAAAAACTGCTATTTACGCCCCGCGCGATCAGCCGCAAAACCGATCAGCCTTTCGTGCGCGAAATCTCGCTGATCGATGAACCTTTGAGTGCGTCAAAATTGCGCTGCTATCTTGAGTGCAAACGCAAGTTCCATCACCAATATATTGAGAAATTAAGCGGCGATGATCGCTTTGATCGCGTTAGCGACAGCCAAGAGATCGGTACAGTTTTGCACACCGTTTTGAAGGATTTTTTTAGTGCGCAAGCGCCCAAAAATGCGCACGAACTGAAGGCATTTATCCTCGATGGACTGCGGGAAAATCGCACGGGCGCGAGGGGCAAATTTGACGCGCTTTTGTGGTCAAAAAAGCTCGATCGTTTCTGTGAAAACGAGGTGTGCCGCGCCGCTGATGGTTGGCGCACGATCGAATGCGAAAGTCCCTTTGAGTTTCGTTTTGAGGGCGTAACGCTACACGGCAGGATCGACCGTGTTGATCGATTGGGCGATCAGACGCTGGTGATTGACTATAAAACAGGCAAAACGATGCCCAAACTAACGCCACAAAAAAATCAGACAGATTTTCAACTGATCATCTACGCCCAAGCCCTTACAGCAAAAGGGCAGACGAACACGATCGCGGCGTATTACGATATTTCTAATGGCAAGATTTTACCGCTTGAAAACCCCGATCAGCACCGCGAAAACCTCACCGCCGCACTTGCGCTCTTTGCCGCCCCCACGCAGGATTTTGCGCAAAAAGAGAGCAAAACAGAGTGCGGACAGTGCGAATACAACATTTTATGCGGACGACAATAGTTTGCGATCACGGATGCGGAGATGAAAAGGCGGTGGAGTGGCAAAAAACCGCAAAAATGTAGTACAATTTAGGAAAAAAGGAGGCGCAAAATGTCTTTGTCTATGACTTTGCCTAATGACAACACGGAAGTCGATGTTGACGCGATTATGGATTTTATAGAACACGATCAGACGAACATTGCGGAAGAGATATTAAAACAGGGGCATTGGGTGGTTTATCTTGAAAAAGATACGCCGAGCGGCTGCGTAATAAAAGAGTATCCAAATGGCAGAAAAGAGCTATTGCGAGTCGATCTTTATGGCGGCGGCGATCAGGTTATAAAAGTAATCTGCGATGGTCAATAGACCGCAATTGGTCGTTGTTGCCGGTCCAAACGGCGCAGGTAAAAGCTCATTAAGTCTTCTCAGAATTTTCAAAAATGTATTTATTGTTAATCCCGATGTGATCGCGGTTGAAAATAGCTGCTCACCGATCGAGGCTGGCAAGATTGCCATTGCTAAAAGAGATGAGTTGCTGCACGAAAATCAAACATTTGCGATCGAAACAACTTTAACAGGCAACGGAGAAATAAAACTGATGAAAGACGCGAAAAAATTAGGATATAAAGTGAATTTGGCATATGTAGGAATAAATAGCGCAGAAATGTCGGCAAGTAGGGTAGCTTCAAGAGTCGCCAAAGGCGGTCATAATGTTCCAAAAGAGGATATTTTAAGGCGTTACGATCGGAGCATAAACAATTTGCCGATCGCATTTGAGATTGCAGATAGAGCATATATTTTTGATAACTCATACAAAAAACGCCATCTGTTATACAAGAAAAACCAAAGAACAGAAAAAATAACTACGCAAGATTTACCTACTTGGGCAAAAGAAACTATCAAAACTTTAAAAGAAGCATCGTTAGTCTAAAATCAGCGCAACAAATAAGCGGTTATGGAGTGCAATGAGCAGGTTTATCCCCTATCTGGCGTTGGAGGCGAGTGCGGGCAGCGGCAAAACTTACCGTCTGAGCGAGCGTTATGCCGCGCTGTTGCTGCAAGATATTGCGCCTGAGAAAATCCTCTGCCTGACCTTCACCAAAAAAGCCGCGAAAGAGATGCAGGAGCGGATCGTAACGCTGCTCGAAAAATTGTCGGCGGGCGATGCAACCAAACAGCTAAGCGCGATCGCCGAAACGGTTGCGATCAGCGAAGCAACGCTCGCGGCGAAACTGCCCGAAGTTACCAACCGATTTTTGCGCGCGCGCTGCCAAATTATGACGATCGATGCGTTTTTTAACCATATTTTGCGGCAATTTTCGCTCAATATCGGGCTGCCCGCCGTTTTTGACATTCGCAGCGACAGCGCGATTGAGGCGACAAAGGCGTTTTTGCACGAGGCGGACAGCGCGGGGCAGCTCACCCATTTAGTCGATTTTGCGCTCGATGCGGAGATTGCGATCGAGGGGATTTACGGCTATTTTTACGACCTCTATCAGCGCGGAATTTCGCAGATCAGCGCAGGCGAGCGGCGCGATATAAACGGCGCAAAAGAGCAGGCGAAGGCGGCGCTAGAGCGGTTTTATGCGGCGGGTGCGCCCGAAAAAGTGCGGGCAAAAACGCTAGAGGAGCTGTTTGCCTCGCCACCCGCGTGGGTGGGCAAAAAAACGCTTGCCGACTCGCTCGATTTTAAGAAAATCCATACCCCGCAGTTAGACGAGCTGTTTTGGGAGTTCAAACGCGCTTGCAAGCCCTATTTTGACGCGGTGGAAAACAATGCGCTTGCTGCGCTAGAAAGGCTTTTTGCCTGCTTTGTGCGCAGTCTGGGCGCGTTGCACAAACAGCGGCGTTACCTTGACTTTGCCGATGTTTCGCACCTCGTGCATACACTGCTTAGCTCGCAGATGGACAAGGATTTTTTCTACTTTCGGCTCGACGGGCAGATCGAACATCTGATGATCGACGAGTTTCAGGACACATCGATCGCGCAGATCGAGATTTTGCAGCCGATCATCGAAGAGTTTACGGCGGGCGTCGGCACAGGCAGGGCGCAGATCAAAACATTTTTCTATGTCGGCGACAAAAAACAGGCGATCTACGCCTTTCGCGGCGGCAACTACTATCTGTTTGATCACCTCAAAACGCTCTACACAAATATCCAAACCGACACTCTGCCCACAAATTACCGCTCGTTGCGTGAGCTTGTGGAGTTTGTCAATCTCGCATTTGCGCCGCTGATCGAGGGCTTTAAGCCGCAGCAGATTTCGCGCGAGGGGAACGGATTTGTGCAGGTGCAGAAGGCAGAGTCGCCGATCGACGCGGCTGTCGCAACGGTGCAGCGGCTGCTTGCAAGCGGCATTGCGGCGAGTGATATTGCGATTTTGGTCTGGACAAACGATGACGCTCAAGTGGTCGAAAATGCGCTCACAGCGGCGATCGGCGGCATTGAGATTGCGATGGAGACGGCGCAGAAACTCATCGCCGCGCCTGCGGTTATCGCGCTGATCGAGGCGGTGAAATATCTCTATTTTGCTCATAACGCGCTGTATAAAGCGAACTTCACGGCGATCGCGGGGGCGGCGGATATAGACGATTTGAGTGTTGATCAGCCGCCGCTAACTCTTTGCGTCAAAATAGCCGATCGGCTGGGGCTTTACCAAATCAGCAGCAAAAACATCGCGGCGTTTTTGGAGTGGGCTGCTGCGCTTGAGACGATCGAGGAGCTGATCTTCGGCTACGAATCGTTGGGCGCGGCGACGGCGGAGGACACGGCAAAGGGCGTTCGGATTATGACCGTGCACAAGTCGAAAGGACTGCAATTTAAGCACCTGATCGTACTTGACAGGTTCAAAAAACCGCGTCCCGACAACGCTCGGATCATCTTTGACTACGATGGGATCACGCTAAAAGGTGTCAGATGGCGGCAGGCAAGCCGCGCGAATTTTGACGACGATTACGCCGCGCTGCTCGAAAAAAACCGAAAAGAGAGCGGCAAAAATCAGCTAAATGCGCTCTATGTCGCGCTTACTCGCGCCGAAGATTCGCTGATCGTAATCGAAAAACTCGACAAAGGTTCAGCGTTTGAGCAGCTTTGTTTATCAGCGCAGCAGATCGGCGTTTTTCCGACGGGCGGCGGACGGACAGCACACAGCGCACAAATGGTGCAAAAAAGCGAGCCGATCACGCCGCACTCGCTTGGCAGGCAGGAGCGACCGTTCAAGCAAGCGATCAGCGGCGGCAACCGCGAAAAGCAGCTTTTGGGCGACGCGGTGCATTACGCGCTTGAGACGGCGGGCGGATTTGACGCGGCGAATGTGCCGCTTTCGCTTGAAGGCGCACGAAACCGCTTCGGCTTGGAGGTGTCGTTTGACGAGGTGCAAAAGCGCGTGAATGCGCTGCTCTCAAACGGCGAGTTTCGCGCCCTGCTCAACGCCGCAAAACGCTACACCAAAGAGCAGCCGATCGTGGTTGATGGCGAGATCAGACGGCTTGATCTGCTGCTGGAGATGGACGATCACCTTGTGATCATCGACTACAAAACGGGCAGCCGCCACCCTGCGCACCGTGAGCAAGTGCTGCATTATATGCGGCTTGCGGGCGAATTGACAGGCAAAACGGTGCGGGGCGTTTTGGCGTATTTGGGCGAAAATGCCGAACTGATCGAGGTGCAAAATGAAGTGTGATCACTGCGGTTTAGAGGGCGGCGAAATCATCAGCGAAAGCGGCGCGGCGGGCGATTTGCACTTTTGCTGCAAAGGGTGTCAGGGGGTCTATCACCTGCTGCACGACCTGAAATTGGAGCGGTTTTACGACCTCAAAGGTTTCAACACGCTTGAGCAGCCGAGCGGCGCGGCGAATAGCACGAGCGCGTTTGAGAGCGAGGCGTTTGCCAAACGGTTTATCACGCAGGAAAACGGGCTGTGCGCTGTGAGTTTGGTGCTTGAACACATCCATTGCGCGGCGTGTGTCTGGCTGAACGAAAAGGTGATCGCGCGGCTTGAGGGGGTTGCGCAGGCGGAGATCAACTTCACGACACACAAAGCGAAAATCCTCTTTGACCCTGCGCGGATCACGGTCGGGCAGATAGTCGGCGCAATTCGTTCGATCGGTTATGACGCCGCGCCGTATGACCCCGCGCTTGCCGAAACCAACGCCAACCGCGAGCGCAAGGAGTACTACACGCGCCTCGTGATCGCCGTGTTTGCGACGATGAATGTGATGTGGCTCGCTGTGGCGCGTTATCTTGGGTTATTCAGCGGAATGGACAACGACCTCGCGCAGGTGATCTATCTAGCCGAGTTCTGCCTCGCTACGCCAACTCTGTTTTACAGCGGCTGGATCTTCTACCGCGGCGGTTATTACGCGCTCAAAAACGGCTTTGTAACGATGGATTTGCTCGTCGCCACAGGCGCGTCGCTGACCTATATCTACTCCATTTACGCCGTGCTGATCGCCAAGAGCGAGCCGTATTTTGACTCGGTAACGATGATCATTACATTTGTGCTGATCGGCAAATTTCTGGAGGTCAAGGCGAAAAAATCCGCCGTCGACACGCTAGATAGCCTGATCGCGCAGACGCCGAGCGAAGTTACGCTGATCAAGGACGGCGCAAAAACGCGCGTGCAGCCCGAAGCCGTTGCTGTCGGCGACACGATCGAAGTCGTCGCGGGCGAACGGATCGTCTTTGACGGCACGGTGAAATCGGGCGAAGCGGCGCTCGATATGGCGAGCTTGACAGGCGAGAGCGAACCCGTCGGCGTGTGCGAAGGGTCGGCAGTACTCGGCGGCGCGATCAACACCGACGGCGTGCTGCAAATCCTCGTGAGCAAAGACTTTACGCACTCGGCGTTTCGCAGCATTATCACGCTGCTTGAGGAGTCGCTAAACGCCCGCCCAAAAATCGAAAATCTAGCCAATTCGCTCTCGCGCTACTTCTCCTCTACGATTCTTTCGATCGCTGTGCTCACCTTGCTTGGCTGGATTTTTGTAGGCAGCGTACCGTTTGATCGCGCATTGATGATCGCTGTGAGCGTGATCGTGATCGCCTGCCCGTGCGCCCTCGCGCTTGCAACGCCGATCGCGGCGGTGATCGGCACTAGCAGGGCGGCGAAAGGACATATTTTGTTTAAGGCAACGCGCCACATTGAGACGATGGCGCAGGCAAAATGGCTGCTGCTCGACAAAACAGGAACGCTCACTTACGGCAAGCCGCAGGTGGTTTCGCACGAGCTGTTTGCGGACTTTGACGGCGCGGCGCTTTTGGGTCTGATCGGCACAAGTGCGCACCCTGTTTCGCAAGCTCTCGCGCAGTTTTTGCGAGTGGACGGCGTAACGGCGCGTGATATTGGTACGCCCAAAACCGTGCCTGCGCGCGGCGTGAAAACCGATGAATATCTAGGCGGCAATGCGCAGTTTATGCGCGAAAACGGCATAGCGGTTGGCGAGGAGAGTTCCACGCACCTGTTTTTTGCCAAAAACGGCGCGTTGCAAGCGGTTTTTCGCTTCCGCGATCTGCCGAAAGCGGACGCAAAAACAGCGATCAGCAAGCTCAAAAAACAGGGGCTGAAGCTGGCTATTTTGACGGGCGACACGGAGCAGACGGCGTTGGCTGTCGCTTCGGAGCTGGGAATTGAGCATATTCACGCGGGGCTGCAGCCAGAAGACAAAGCGCGGCTGGTGAGCGAGTACCGTCAGCGCGGCATTACGGTGATGGTCGGCGATGGTCTCAATGACGCGATCGCGCTTGCCCGCTCGGACATTGCGATCGCTATGCACAGCGGGGCGGACACCGCGCTTGGGGTTAGCGATGTGGTGCTGCTGCATGACAGTCTTTCCGACCTCGCCGAATCGTTTGCCATCGCGCAAAAAACATATAGCATTATCAAGCAAAATATCGCGATCAGCATTATTTATAACGCACTTTCTGTGCCGCTTGCCATTATGGGTTTTGTCGTGCCGCTTGTGGCTGCACTATCGATGTCATTTAGCTCGTTGCTGGTTGTGGGAAATTCGATGAGAATCAATAAGCGGTGAGTGTCCGAATGCTATCTTTATGATATACTCAAGATAACAAAAAGATACGCAGGAGTCGCCATGCCAAGCACAAATCTCAAGTCATCAAGCAACGCGGTCATATTGCGCTTCAACGATCCATACCTATTTCGGGTGATGGACGAAGCGGCAGAGCTGCTCAATCTCTCGCGCACAAGCTACATTCTTTCCGTTATTCGCAAGGATGCCGAAGCGACTATCAAAAAGCGCAAACAGGCGCGGCGAGAGATCGAAACGCTGATTCTATCGCCCGAAGCATCGATCGATTTTGCCAAAACCGTGCTCAAACCGTCTAAGCCAAACGAAGCTCTAAAAAATGCAGCAGAGGCGTACAAAACAGCCAACATCAAACACGCGAAATAATTATGTTATTTTCGCTGCTAGATGACAGATTTAATCGTACTGGTTTTGACTGCGGAGAGCCTGAATTAAATATATTTCTTAGAGAACGCGCAAGTCAATTTGTGAAACGCGGATTTTGTCGTGTGTATATATTGACAGACGAAAATTGCGTTATCGGTTATTACTCGCTTTCGCAGTTTGCCGTCAAAGTTCAAGGTCTGCCGCCGAAGATTGCTAAGAAGTTTCCAAGCAATATGCTTGTGCCTTGTACACTAATAGGACGATTGGCGGTCGATCGGCGCTTTCAAGACAAACAAATTGGCAAACTTCTACTGATCGACGCGCTGAAAAATGTTCTTGAAGCGTCAAAGAAAATTGGCGGTTATTGTGTAGTGGTTGATGTCAAAAATGAACAGGTCAAAGGCTTCTACGCTAAATATGGTTTTATACCGTTTATCGATAACGAACTTCGTATGTTTTTACCGCTTGATTCCATAGCAATTTAACAATCGCACACTGCCGTTCAACCCAACCCATTGCGAAAGCAGCGAGGGATCGTCTCCGCAACAAACCACAACCCCAATAACCCACAACTTCGTTTCCGTGCGATTTTTTTGCGATTTTTTCTCTTTAAACTCTACTCTCAATTTCCTACGAAGGGGGTTCTATGAGGTTGATCTTAGCCTGTATGTTGCTCTCGGCTTCGGCGTTTGCCGTAGAGCTGGGCAAAACTTACCGTTTCACAAGCGGTGAAGAGGCGTATGAGAAGGTGTGTGCGTACTGCCATACGATCAACATTGGCGTGAAAACCATCTATATGAAAATGGACGATGCGGCAGGCGTGAAGGCGCGTAGCGAGGGCATTTTCCAGACGGTGCGCAACGGTCAAAACGCAATGCCGTCGTTTCGGCAATCAGAGATTAGCGATGATGTGTTGATGGATCTAGCGACCAAACTCGCTAACGGCACAATCACCTACAAACAGTAGGAGCGGACATGAAACGAAGGACATTTATCAAAGGGTGTGGCGCGGCGATCGCAATGTTTGCAATGCCCACGCTCGCATTTGGCTCTCAGCCGCGTGTCGCGCTGGTCTCCGCGCTTGCGCTCAAAGGCTCTCGCCACGCGCCAAACGCAGATGAGACGATTGTGCTGGGGCGCGATCGCACAGAAAACTTCGCAACGATCAGACGAGCGCTTGCGGAGCATAGCGGCAAGAGGATCGTTGGTTTGGTAGAAGCGAGTGATTTTATCTTGATCGATCACGCTTCGGTTCGGACGGTTGTGGCGCACCAAACAGACGGTGCTTTCGTGCGTTTCGTATTGTAAAAGGAGAAACTATGGCAACAAAATACGCGGCGCTGCCCAAAGGCATTAGCGCACAGACGATGGATAAAGCGGTTAGCGAGTTTGTCAAGATTATTGGCAAAGAGAATGTGCTAATCACCGACGAGGAGCTTGCGCCATACTGCAAGATTTTGATGGCAAAGCCCATTAGCGAACACCAACCCTCGCTTGCGCTGACGGTTTCGAGCAAAGAGGAGGTTGTGGCGATCGTCAAGGTGTGCAACAAATACCGCGTGCCGATCTGGTACTTTTCGACGGGCAAAAATATGGGCTACGGCACAGCATCGCCCGTTGTCGCGGGCACTGCGCTGTTGGATATGCGCAAGATGAATCGTATCATCGAGGTCAATCCCGATCTCTGCTACGCGCTCGTTGAACCCGGCGTTACCTACCAGCAGCTTTTTGACTACATTCAAGAAAAGGGCTACAAGCTCTGGCTCTCCTGTCCTGCGCCAAGCGCGATCGCCTCGCCGCTTGGAAATACTCTCGATCGCGGCGTGGGCTACACTCCGTACGGCGAACATTTTATGATGCAGTGCGGTATGGAGATAGTGCTTGCCGACGGCTCAACTTTCAAAACAGGTATGGGCGATGTGCCAAACTCCACAAGCTGGCAGGTGTTCAAATGGGGTTACGGACCGTACCTTGACGGTATTTTCACGCAGAGCAACTACGGTATCTGCGTCAAAATGGGGCTGTGGCTAATGCCTGAGCCGCCTGATTATCAGCCGTTTTGTATCACCTTTGACAAGCAAGAGGACATTACCAAGATCGTCGACACGCTGCGACCGCTGCGCATTGCCAACATTATCCCCAACTCCTTTACGATCGCCAGCACGATCTACGAAGCGTGCGGGGTTGTCAATCGAACGGACTATGTCAAAGACGGCACTTCACGACCGATCACCAAGCAGGAGCTGGAGCAGGTCAAAAAGGATACGGGTATGGGCGCGTGGAATGTCTATGCGGCGCTCTACGGCGTGAAAGAACAAAACGACATTGGCTTAAAGATCATCAAAGGCGCGATCAGCAAGGCGTTCAAGGGCGAAAAGGTGCAGTTCTACACGCTCAAAGATAAGCCAAACGATCCTATCTTCAAATATCGCGCTGGACTTATGCGCGGGCAGATGACCTTGCAGGAGTTTGGGCTATACAACTGGCGCGGCGGCGGCGGCAGTATGTGGTTTGCACCCGTTGCGCCTGCGCTGGGCGAACACACGCTTGTGCAGAGCCGACTTGCGGAGCAGATCATCAACAAATGGGGCTTTGACTATGTGGGCGAGTTTATCGTTGGCTGGCGCGATATGCACCATATCATCGATCTGCTCTTCGATCGCACCGACGCGAAACAGACCGAAAACGCCAAAAAGTGCTATTCGGAACTCATCAGCGAATTTGCCAAACGAGGCTACGGCGCATATCGCACCAACACGGGCTTTATGAAAGAGGTGGCGGACACCTTTGGCAGCGGCATTCACGATGTGTTTCAAAAGATCAAGAAATCTCTTGATCCAAACGGCATACTTGCGCCGGGCAAATCGGGAATCTACTAGTTACGATCATTCCCGTGAAAACGGGAATCCATCTTCGCCTTTGTCGCGTTGAGCCAATCCCTGTCATGACTTCGGCAAAGCTCCTCTGTCATTCTGGGGTTGCTTCCCAGCCGAAGAATCTCAAATCAAATAGAGATTCTTCGGCTTCACTTCAGAATAACAATGCAACCCCTGTCATACTGAGCGTAGCGAAGTATCTCTCTCCTGTCATGTTGAGGAGCAACGCGACGAAACATCTCGTCCTTCCGTCATTCTGATGAGCGGAGCGACGAAGAATCTCCACCATTAAGGTCTACCCCCCAACTAATACTGTCATAGACTAGCTTTGTTGAGGATTTGAGCGTTGTGTTTGGGCGTTAGACCGAAAAAGTTCTATTGTGCCGGTTTAGTTGTAGTTTGAGTGGCTGAGGGGGGGTACGGCAAAGTCTATCCAAGTTTTCGCCATTTTCCGATCGTTTGGGCTTGCACGATCGCCTCTTTGTCGATGAGTTCAAATGTGTCGCCAATCGCAAGCTCTTTGACGGTGATCGCAGCGTTGCCGCGCACGATCTGTGCAAGTTTGGGCGGCAGTTTCGCGGCGGGATCAAGCAAGATGAAACGATCGCGAAGCGCCGCGAGTTCGGCGGATTTTGTGCGCAAAACGAACTCATACGCCTGTCCAAGCCGCTCCAGCAGCACACCATTTTGCTCGGCAGCGCGCGAAAAACGCGCCGCAGGCGAATAGGCGGTGAGCATTGTTCGCAGGTGCGCTAGATAGCCCGCCATCTGATCGAGGTTGGCGAAGGCGCGATCGGCAAGGCGCGAGGCGATCTCATCAAGCCGCATTCGCTCGTCGTTCATATCTGGGAGCAGAAGTTCGATCGCAGCGCTTGGCGTGGGGGCGCGTTTGTCCGCGATAAAGTCTGTGATCACCGTGTCGATTTCGTGCCCGATCGCGCTGATGATCGGCGTTTGACACTCAAAAACCGCGCGGGCAACCGACTCATCATTGAAGCACCAGAGATCCTCCATACTCCCGCCGCCACGAGCCAAGACGACTACATCAACGCCCAGCGCGTCCGCCGCGCCGATCGACCGCACAATGCTTGCCGCCGCCGCTTCGCCCTGCACGATCGTGTTGATACAGATAAGCCTTGTCAGCGTCCAACGCTTCTTTGCCACGCGGAGCATATCTTGCAGCGCCGCGCCCGTCGCACTCGTAACCAGCGCGACTTTTTGCGGGTATTTCGGCAGCGGTTTTTTGCGATCGGGGCTAAACCAGCCAAGCGCGTCGAGCTTTTTCTTGAGCTGTTCGTATGCGAAAGCCAGCGCACCCGCACCCGCAGGCTCGGCGCTGACGCAGTTGATCTGATAGCGTCCCTGCGGCGCAAAAAGCGTGATCGCACCTTCAAGTACAACCTGCATTCCAGTTTCTAAGCGAAATTTCAGTTTCGTAACATTTCCGCGAAACATCACCGCGTCGATCGTCGCGCCTGAATCCTTGAGCGAAAAGTAGCAATGCCCGCTGGCGTGGTAAGTTACGCGCCCAACTTCACCCTGTACTCGCACAATCTCAAATGTCGCTTCCAGCGTTGCCTTAATCTGCGCGGTTAGTTCGCTTACGGTCGCGATCGTCATCACCTAACTCTTTTGACATTGGTTTTTGAGAGCTTGTAGATCGCCGACGGTGCGCCGCATATCAATCCGCCCGCAGGAATCAGCCACACATCGCTGACGGTTTTTGCCCATTCGATGTCGATCGGTTCGCCCGTTTTGTTTGCGCTGGTGGAGTAGATCCATTTTATGCGATCGAAAAACGCGCGGTGCTGCCCCGTGATCACGCGCAAACTCGCGCGATTTGGGAAAATAAATGTCGTTTTGCGAGCGCGGCGCACGGCGTTTTTGTGCGCGGCGGGTACGCGGACAAACTCGCGTAAAACCGCCAGATTTTTTACAGTACGAATCACAGGTTGCGTATCGCTGCGACCTTTGGCGCGGTTAAGCAGCGCGGGATCGCGCGAGAGCAGCCCAATCGTCGTATCCGTCTGCGACAAAACGATCATCGGCGTTTTCTACTTCGATAAAACTGGAATCGACTGATTGGGAATCATCGTCTGCGGCAGTTTGCCGTCCCACCGCTCCGCCTCAATCAGCTTGACATAGCCGGGGTTCTGCGCCAGCGCTGCGGTCTTGGCGCGGATCGCCCTCGCCTCCGCTTCGCCCTGCAAGACGATCGCCTCCGCTTCCGCCTTTGCCCGCGCTATTTTCGCGTCCGCCTCGCCTTGCGCCTGCACGCGCACCATATCGGCGTTGAGTTTCTCACGCTCAAGGTTTTGGCGCACCTTTTGCACCTCGACCTCCGCCTGCATTCGCGCCTCAACAGACTTCTCGTATGCGTCCGAAAAGTCGATATTTTCGATATTGATACTCTCAACCATAATGCCCATCGGCATAAAAAAGTTATCCATATCTTTAAGAATTAGCTGCGAAAGTTCGTTGCGATTTTGCACAATATCCACCGCCGCGTAGCGTCCGATCACATCTTTTGGCGCGGCAAGAATGCGCGGCATAATCACGGCAGTTTCGTAGCTCATACCGTATTTGGAGTAGATTTCGGCGACACTGGCGGGATTGAGTTTGTAGTTGACCGACAGCCCCACATCAAGCGATTGTACATCTTTGGAATAAGCGGCGATCGTGTCGCTAAACTTAACTGTACGCACGGTGATTGATCTAATTGTATCGACCGCTGGAATCTTAAAGTGAAGCCCTGGCTCCGAGACTCCCAGCACCTCGCCAAAGCGCAAAATCACAGCGCGATCGCCCTGCTCAACCGTATAGACCGATGAGTAGATTAGCACCGCCGCGATCAACGCTGGAATGCCCGCCACAAACCCCTTTGGAACAACCTCATACCTAGCCGTCATAGAAACTCCTTTGTTTGGTTACATTTAGCTCACCGCGAACGGATTGTACTATTAAAATAGTTCAGGTTGAGCGAGCTGCTTTAATGGATAGTTTGCAATAAACAATTCTTTTCCGTTTTGGTCGGAAGTTTCTGTAATATTTCTCATTCCATAGGTCAAGTTCCAACTTTGAATATTAGCAAACGAAAATAGATCGCGTATATATTCGCTGTCATCGTAAGTGATCAGCCATTTATGCGAGCAATTTTTCATCGTTTTGGCAAAACGCTCGTGATCGAACGATTTATGCGATTGTAAATAAAAAACGCCGCCGCTCGTTCCAAATCGTTGAATTTTGTATGATTTTCGTTCAAAAATTGAAATAACTCTTTGCCTATCTTATATCTTTCTTTCCACTCATACACTTTTGCAATCAAGAGATCAACATCATTCTGCGCTATTTTCCAAAACTTGTAAAGTTCGGTATATAGATCGTTGATCCAAAATTTCTTATTTGGAAAACGCTGTTTTACATACACAAACACCGATCCACCGCCCAAAAACAGCTCTCGAAATTCAGCAAATTCCGGAATAAGTTTTGCGATCGTTTCAGCCGCTCGGCTTTTACCGTCTGGGTATAGCAACGGGGATTTAATCATTGCGCTTCATTTTTGAGGCTTTGTCATTTACCAAATTCATTTTAAATAAATCAGTGTCAAGTCCGACATGTATTCGGGACACTAGCCCCGTTTTAATTTTATCATCAATATTTGCTGCAGCGCAAAATTTATTTTCTATATTTTCTCTATTTTCAATTACTTCGTCTGCGTGAATTGTATCCTTATTGTTTGCACGAGCGAAAATAACTAGTTGAGCTTTTGACTGTTGTAGTCGTACTCCTATTTGTTGCCACCAAGTTTTATCTGTCTCTCCTAATGAAAGTCCAAATAAACATATAATATCACTGCTCTGAATAAGTTGTTTCGCCGCTTGATTGTTGGAATTTCTTAGTTTATTATTTGTAATTGGTTTAATCATTAGATTTTTAATTTTGGGATTATTTGCAAACTCTTTGTTTGTTATTTGTCCTGCATTATCAACACCAAGCAATGGATGTTCAGAAGTCTTGCCATGAATATGCAATATCTGTCTAATATTACAGTAAATAGCATTGTGATTTGACACTTTCTTGACCATATCGAGACATTTGTCAAAAACGGTGGTATAATTAAATGTAATAAAATCATAATTAATATGTTGTGGTTTCTCCATCTCTGATTTAAACGAATCATAAGAAACCGAATTTAGACCTTTATAAAACCTAGTGATAGCATTACCGCATGTTGTAATTATTTCTTGCTTATGCAAATCGTAGTTAATTTTATTTTCTTCATTTTTCAGATGTTTAATTAGAGAACTTTTAAAGTCCTTAACACAAAAACAAAAGTCGTCAACTGTGTCTTGATTGTATTGTTCGGTATAGACGCCAAGTTTCGTTTCAAAATCCGCCCAATTTTTAAAATCGTTGTTTCTATCTTGTTTTATATCTTTTTGAAATTTTTCTATGCGCTCATCGGTTTTTTGTTCTTGAAGATAGAAACCCAAAGCATCTTTATACCTTGTGTTCAACCCAACATTTAGGTCAAACCCATTTCCTATTAAAAAAAGTATCTTCATATTATTTTACCTTTCCAATTTTGACTTCAAACTCATTTTCCGCCGCAGCTTCACATCCAAATAGTTCTGCATTGAATATCCTTTTTGGGTTGGGTTAAATTTGATGTGTTGCGGCGGCTATTGATCATTTTCGAGTTGTGTCCTGATGTCGTCTATTATTTTCCCATTATATGTGAAATATTTTGAACCTTGATATGCGCCTGAAGTATTTCTCATTTTTTCAGGCATAAAAGTTCCAACAAATGGTGATAATTTATACAATCTATCCTCGTATTCGATCTGATCATCGCTTGCTACTTTTACTTCTATTTTTGTTGGCGTAAAAACCAATGTTGATCCAACTTTAATATTCACCATACTAAATCTAAATCGTGATCGCATTTTGCGTTTTTCTTTATCGCTTGCGTGATCGCATTCCTCGCCATCATCACTTTCGATTACAAGCGATTTTCGCAGATAAACTTCATCAATTTCTGCATCATCAAGCAGCTTTGCGATATCTTTTAGAATCTCCAATGCTTTTTCGGGTTTAACATTGAAAAACTCGCGATTTTGTCTAATCCGCAGATCAGTTAAGCGATCGATCTGGCGATGAACATTTTTTTCCACTTCGTTATATTTTGAAGTTTTGATTGTGGCGTAAATCTCAAACGGCATAGGAACGGCAGTATTATCTAACTCTTTTGAACGCACATCAACAGGGCGAGAACTTTTGCCTATTTTTACCCAATCTTCGCGAAAACTTGGATTGGTTAAAATATATACATAACCCTGTTTCTTGTCCATAATGCCGTATTCTACGCTCCCATTACTGCGGTTTGCGTGCGATGAAACTTGTGGATATGGCGAAGGTTTCATCTCGCGCTTCAACGATCTCAAATCCTGCGTTTTGTAGTTTTTCTACCAGCGCCTCTTTCGTTAAAAACGCAGCGATCGATTCGGGTAGATATGTGTATGCTCTTTCGTCTTTACTGATCGCTCGTCCGATCGAAGGCAGCACTTTTGAGATGTATATACGCATTAGTTTGTCGACAAAACTCTGCTTTTCGCGCTGCATAAACTCTAATATCAGCAGCACCCCGCCCGGTTTTAGCAGACGGAAAAATTCGCTGATCGCGCGGTCAATTTCGACGACATTGCGTATGCCGTAGCCAATGCTGATGAGATCGGCGGTGCCGTCGGCGACTTCGATCGCAGAGGCTTCATTGACCAAAAACTCTGCGAATGAGACCTTCCGCCGCGCAATCTCCAGCATTTTCACCGACGGATCAACGCAGATAACATGGTCGATCGGCAGATTTAGCTTTTTGGAGGCGCGATTCCAGTACAGCACCAGATCGCCCGTTCCGCTTGCCACATCAAGGAGCAACGCCGCGCTCTTGCCGTAGGTTTTGAGTGCCGTATGGCAAGCGCGTCTGCGCCAGCCCTTGTCAATGCCGAGGCTGAGTATGCGATTAAGCCTGTCGTAGGTTGGCGAGATGGTGTCGAACATCTCGATAATTTTTTGCTGTCTGTCCATTTATTTCACCGTTTGACATATTTAACGCGCTGATTCTACCAGATAAAAGTAGTCAGGGCTAAACGCCGTGTAGTACGGCTTGACGATCGCCTCAATGTAAGCGTTGAGCCGATTGACCTTCGTTACAACGCCGACTTTCACGCCCGCAAAAAAGATGCCATCAAGCCCGTTTGTAACCACCTCATCGCCTTCGGCAATGTTCATCCACGCGGGGATATAACGCACGATCATCTCCTGATCGTTCTTGCCCATTGCGATTCCGGGCGCTTTTGTCTCGCCGATATAGACCGAATAGGAGCATTGCGAATCGCCGTTTAAGAGCGCTTTTGAGCGGCTTCCGACAGGCTCAACGACGATCCCCGCCGTCTGATTGTTGTAGATCAGCCCTTTGACCTCGTTTGGTTCAAGCGCACCGTAGTC
Source organism: Campylobacterota bacterium (assembly GCA_025997415.1). GTDB lineage: Bacteria > Campylobacterota > Campylobacteria > Campylobacterales > SZUA-545 > JAIRKM01. The sequence continues at coordinate 11,005 of BNUO01000008.1, read as the reverse complement.
GATGATAATCTTTTGCAGATCGGGCAGCTCCGCATACGAGATCGCGCGAACCGTGCGGACGCGAAACGACGGCGAGTATTCGTAACTTTTGAACTTTGAAAGGCTGATCACCTCTGCGGCAAAAGCGCTAAGCGTTTCGCGATCCTCTTTTAACAGGCGGTTTTCCGCCATTAGCGACTCGATCGTGTCGGCTTGATCGAAGTAGGTATCAACCCACTCATCGCCCGCTTGCAAAAGCGCTGTGTAGTAGCCGCGCACCGCACCCGTAGCCTCTGTGAAAATCGCGCCGCCAAGCCACTCAAAGCGGATCGCCACAACGAGTAGCAACACCGCAGCAATGGCGAGAATGATGGGTCGCATCATCGGCTATTCGTATGCGAACTGTTGCAACAAGTCGATCTCTTCAAGCACTCTGCCCGCGCCTTTGGCAACGGCGAGCAACGGATCTTCGGCGATATAGACCGGCAGTTTTGTCGCTTCGGATAGGTATTTGTCCAACCCTTTTAGTAGTGCGCCGCCGCCTGCTAGAATGATCCCGTTTTCCACGATGTCGCCTGCGAGATCGGGCGGCGTGATCTCAAGCACGCTTTTGAGCGCGTCGAGAATATCTTTGAGCGTATCTTTGATCGCCTCGCGCGCGTCATCGGAGGTAAACTCGATCGTCGCCAGACTTCCCGTAAGCTGATCGCGCCCTTTGACAAACATCTTTTCAGGCTCTTTGGCATTCGAGGATTTTTCTTTTCCCGTGTCAAAATCATCGTTCGTACCCGGTTTGACCGTGTAGGCAACCGCGTTTCCGATCTTTATCTTGATCTCCTCGGCAAGCCGTTCGCCAATGAGCAGGTTGTGTTTTCGCTTGATGTAATCCACAATCGCCATATCGAGCTTGTCGCCCGCCACGCGGATCGATTTGCTAATCACCAAACCGCCCAAGCTCACAACGCCGATCTCTGTCGTACCGCCGCCAATATCAACAACCAACGACCCCTTAGGCTCTTTAACCGGCAGACCCGCGCCGATCGCCGCCGCCATCGGCTCTTCGATCAAAAACACCGCTCTTGCACCCGCGCTCATCGCCGACTCTTTGATCGCCTTGCGCTCCACCTGCGTAACGCCATATGGCACGCCAACAACCACGCGAGGGCGCACAAACGCCCGTCTGTTATGCACCTTCTCAATAAAATAACGGATCATTCGTTCGGTCATCTCAAAATCCGCGATCACCCCGTCGCGCATTGGGCGAATCGCCACGATATTGCCGGGCGTTTTGCCGACCATCTCTTTTGCCTCGCGCCCAACCGCTAAAATATGGCTGCGCCCCGCCGCATCGCGTTGCACGGCAACGACCGACGGCTCGTTAATCTGAATCCCTTTTCCCTTGACGATCACAACGGTATTCGCCGTTCCCAGATCGATCGCAATATCGCTCGAAAACACTCCAATTAATTTATCAAGAAACATCTCTTGTCCTTTTTATGCGCTTTTTTTGGCGGGTGCCATTTTGATATACAGCGGTTTTTCGTGTTTATTGACACTATCGGCGCTCACAACAACCTCGTAGCCGCTCAGTTCGGGCAACTCATACATACTCTCCTGCGTTACCTTTTCCAGAATCGATCTTAGCCCTCTTGCGCCTGTTTTTCGCTTGATCGCCTGCTCCGCAACCGCTGTTAGCGCGTCATTTTCAAAGGTAAGCTTCGCGCCGTCAAGCGCAAAGAGCTTCTGAAACTGCCGCAAGAGCGCGTTTTTGGGCGTGGTGAGAATATGCACAAGATCGCTCACCTCCAGCTCGCGCAAAGTGCTGATAACATGCAGACGACCGATGAGTTCAGGGATCAAACCGTAATGCACTAGATCGTCCGGCTCAAGCTCGTGAATAAGCGACTGCATCTCCTTCGCGCCGCGCTTATTTTGGTTGAAGCCGAGTATGTTTTTGCCCTTGCGCCGCGCAACGATCTCCTCTAAACCATCAAACGCACCGCCTGCGATAAAGAGAATGTTTGTCGTATCCATCTGCAAAAAATCTTGCTGCGGGTGTTTGCGACCGCCGCGCGAAGTTACATTAACCTGCGATCCTTCGATGATCTTTAAAAGCGCTTGCTGAACCCCTTCGCCGCTGACATCACGCGTGATCGAACGGTTTTCGCCAAGCCGCGCGATCTTGTCGATCTCGTCGATAAAGACGATCCCCTGCTGCGCTTTTTGCATATCGCCGCCCGCGTTTTGCAAGAGGCGTGTAAGGATATTTTCCGCGTCTTCGCCCACATAACCCGCTTCGGTTAGACTGGTTGCATCGGCGATTGCGATCGGTACATCAAGATAGCGAGCAAGCGTCTGCGCCATTAGCGTTTTGCCGCTTCCCGTAGGACCGATGAGAAGTACATTTGATTTTGCGATCTCGGAGTCGTCCTCAACTTCGTGCTGTCTGAAAATGCGTTTATAGTGGTTATAGACTGCGATCGCGAAGGTTTTTTTGGCGTCTTCTTGACCAATGACATACTGATCCAAAATCTCTTTGAGCGATCGCGGGCTAAATGCGCTTAGATCGAGCGATTTGATCTTCGCCTGATCGCTGTCGATCATAATGCGATACGCGCCGACAACGCAGTTTTTGCAGATCGTTACCCCATCGCCGGATAAAATCGGATTTTCATCAGTTTCTACGGTGCGGCAAAAACTACATACCTTTGGTTTCATATCCCCTCCTCGTTTGCCGCTTTGATCTTCGGTACTCCGCGCTTGCTTTCGGCGATAAACTCGCAAAACAGCCGCGCTTCATGGCTTAGCGTTGTGTTTAGTAGCCGCACGGCTGCGGCTTTTGGCGCGTGATTTGACCTAAAAACCTCTTTGAAAATCGGCTTGAGCGCATCGATACTCTCTCGCGTCAAGTGGCGGCGCAGTCCCGTTAGGTTCAGCCCCAGCACAGCGGCGCGGTTTCCCTCCGCCAAAACAAACGGCGGCAGATCTTGGCTCAATGCCGACGCACCCGCAACCATCACAAAATCGCCAATTTTGACAAATTGATGAACAGCGCTCTCGCCGCCGATAACCACATTGCTGCCGATCGTTACATGCCCCGCGAGCGCTACGAAGTTTGCAATGATACAACGATCGCCGATCGTGTTATCGTGTGCGACATGGACATGCCCCATCAACAGGTTGTCGCTGCCGATCGTGGTAACGCCGCCGCCATGCTCCGTTCCGATATTGACTTGGCAAAACTCGCGGAAGGTGTTGCGATCGCCAATTAGCAAACGGGTCGGTTCGCCTGCGTATTTCATATCCTGCGGGATCGTACCCAAAACGACATAGGGAAATATGCGGTTGTCTGCGCCGATGGTTGTGCGCCCTTCAATATGCGCTCCGTGTGCGATCGTCGTGCCGCTACCAACGCTGACAAATCTGCCCACGAAAGCCAACGCGCCGACCTCAACGCCCTCGCCCAGAGTTGCGCCATCTTCTACGATCGCAGTCGGGTGGATTGTCGGCATTACTGTTCTTTATCCACAACCATAGCTTTCAACTCCGCTTCGCACGCGAGTTGATCATCTACAAACGCCTCGCCGCGCAAAACCCAGACGCTGCCCTTGTGCTTGACAAGCGACAACTGATAATCCAGCCGATCGCCCGGACGGATCGGACGGCGAAACTTCGCATTGTCGATACTCATAAAATAGACGACCTTGTTTGCCGCCGTCTCCTCGTCAATATCGCCTGCGTAAAACGCCAAGATCGCACCCGCCTGCGCCATTCCTTCGATGATCATCACGCCCGGATAGATCGGATGTCCCGGAAAGTGCCCTTGAAACACAGGCTCGGAGATGGAGATGTTTTTGTATGCTTTGACATACTCACCAATGCGCACTTCGGTAACGCGATCGACAAGCAAAAACGGTACTCGATGCGGAAGAATCTTTTGAATCTGCGTTATATCCAAAACCACGATCTGCTCCCATACACAAAAATGGCGCGTATTGTACTTAAAAGGGACTAAGAGCCGCCGTTACGCGCGGCAAGCCTTAGCTTTGAAAAAATGCGTCCGTAAAACCTGTCGTGAAACTTTTGGCATCAAAGTCGATCAGATCGGCGGCGGTTTCGCCCGTGCCGATAAACAAAACCGGTATCTGTAACTGCCTGCTAATCGAATAAATCGCGCCGCCCTTTGCCGTGCCGTCAAGTTTGGTGATCGCCAGCGCGTCAATGCCGACCATCTCGTGAAACTCTCTAGCTTGGTTAATCGCCGATCGCCCCTGCGTGCCGTCAAGCACCAAAAGTTTGCGGTGCGGTGCGCCCTCAAGCGCTTTGCCACACACGCGCACAACCTTTCGCAGCTCTTCAGCGAGGTTTTTTTGCGTGTGAAGCCGCCCTGCGGTGTCGATCAAAATGCGATCGACTCCTCTTGCCGCGCCCGAAGCGATCGCGTCAAAAGCAAGCGCGCTCGGATCGCCGCCGTTTGCCGCCGCAACGATCGGAATGTCTAGCTTTGTCGCCCACGCCTTAAGCTGTTCAACCGCCGCCGCGCGAAAGGTATCGCCCGCGCCCAATAGCACGGTTTTGCCCTCGTTTTTGTAGCGGTTAGCCATCTTTGCGATCGTTGTCGTTTTGCCCGCGCCATTAACGCCGATGATCAGCTCTACAAACGGTTTTTGCGTGATCTCGCTCGGCTCAAAAGCGGGCAGCAGCTCCAGCAAGCCGTAGTCTAAACGGTTGCGCGTACTCGGCTGTACAAGACGGTTGATCAGCGTTTCGATCTCGTCGTAGTCCATATCCGATCCGATCAACGCCTCCTCCAAAAGTTCAACGCTCACCGTTTCGCTTTTGGGAATGATCGAACGGATTGATTGCGCGGTTTTGGCAAGCGTCTGTTTGAAGATATTGAACATCTAGTTGGCTTTGATCAGCGAGTTTAGGCGAGTTTCCAACATCTCCTGCGGAACGGGTCCCACGAAATGAGTTACATAAGCGCCGCTATCGTCGTAGATGTGAATTGCGGGAATCAGCCGCACGCCGCCCACCGCGTCGGCAAGCCTGAACGCGCCCGCGCCCACGATCACGGGGTAGTTGATCTGGTGAAACGCCACAAAGTCCGCAACCTCTTCGGCGCTCCTGTTTTCCACCAAAACGCCCAGCAGATCCACGCTCTCGCCGTAACGCTCCTTGAGATCGATGAGGTGTGGAATCTCTTTGGCGCATTCGGGGCAGATCGTTGTAAAAAACGCAAACAAAACAGGTTTTTTGCCGCGCTGGTCTAAAACGAGAGTGTTGTAACGCGCCTCGCTTGGTTCGATTCGTATATCGAAACTCTCACCGCTTAGTAGTTTGATTTCAAAGCCGTTTTTTGCGCTGACAAGCGGCGCTTTTTGGTCGTCGCAGCCGAGAAACAATGACGCACAGAGGAGTGCGCAGAGGGTCAAAACGATATTTCGTGTTAGCATAACAGCTCCTAAATCAAGATAAAATCGGGATTATAGCGTTATGGATATAGAAAAAAACGACATCCGTCAAAAGGCGCTTGCCTCGTTGCGTGCCGTGCCAAAAGCAAAGCGGCTTGCAAACAGCGCAAAAACGCGCCAACACCTCAAAAAGCTGCTCGATCGTATCAAACCAAAATCAACGCTGATCTACCAGCCGATCCCATTTGAAGCCGATCTAAGGGCGCTTTTTCGTCCGTTGAGGGCGCGCGGAAAACTCTATTCGCCATTAGTACAGACAATTAGTTTCAAAATGGTAAAGTTCCGCCTGCCCTTAGAGAGGCACTCATTGGGTTTTTTCTCGCCGAGAATGAGCGGCGTGATGATAAAAAAGGTAGATACGATGATCGTTCCTTGTTTGGCTGTGGATCGCGCTTTTCGGCGGATTGGCTTCGGAAAAGGTATGTATGATCGTTTTTACGCCTCATTGCGGCACAAACCAATCGTCATATTCACTCAACCATTTCTATTGCAAACCAAAAGCATCGTAACGAACGATTGGGATATTCGCGGGGACTATTTAGTGAGCGCCAACGGGGTCAAAGCATACAAAGGAAACCCCAGTGATAGAGACCGCAATCGGCATTTTTGCCGCAGTAGCAGGAGCGCTTTTAGCGTGGCTGATCACCAGCAAGATTGATGCGGCTAGACACACCGCAAGAGTTGAACAGGCAAAAGCAAAAGCAAAGGCGATCGAAAACGAAGCGCGCACGCTTTTAGAGCGCGTCAAGGCGGAGCTTGGCACAAAAGAGGTCGAACTACGAGCAAAGGTCGATCGTGAAAACAGCGATGCGCGGCTGGAGTTTGATCGGCGCACGCGAATGATCGAACAAAAAGAGGAGGCGATCGAGGAGCGCAGACGCCAGACCGATCGCGCCCAAAAAGAGGTTGCTAGGCTGCAAAAGGACAACGAACAGCAGCGCCAACGCAACGAGCAGCGGCTCATGGAAGCGCAGATTGCGATCGAACGAGCGGCGGGAATGACCGAAAAAGAAGCCCGCAAAGTTCTGCTTGCGCAGCTTGAAGAGCGATGTCGGCTTGACGCGGCAAATGTGATCAGGAAAGCCGAAACGGAGGCGAAAAGCGAGGCGCGGCGCAGAGCGAATTTCATCATTGCGCAGGCGACGACGCGCTATGCGGGCGAGTTTGCGGGCGAGCGGCTGATCAACACCGTGCCGATCACAAACGACGAGTACAAAGGGCGGATCATCGGCAAAGAGGGGCGCAACATCAAAACGCTCGAAAACCTGCTGGGCGTTGATATTGTCATTGATGACACGCCGGGCGCGATCGTGCTGAGCAGCTTCAATCTCTACCGCCGCGCCATTGCCGTTCGCACGATCGAACTGCTGCTTGAAGATGGGCGCATTCAGCCTAGCCGCATTGAGGAGATATACAACAATGTCAAGAAGGAGTTTGAAGAAAATATGCTCGAAGAGGGGCAGAACATCGTTATCGACTTGGGCGTTGGCGAGCTGCACCCCGAACTAACCAAGCTCATCGGTCGGCTCAAATACCGCGCCAGCTACGGGCAAAACGCTCTCTCGCACAGCCTCGAAGTCGCGCATTTGGCGGGGATCATCGCCGCAGAGCTTGACGGAAGCGACAAAACCGCGCGGCGGGCGGGTCTGCTGCACGACATTGGCAAAGCGCTCACGCACGAACACGATGGAAGCCATGTCCAGCTTGGCGCGGAGATCTGCAAACGATTTGGCGAGGGCGAGATTGTGCTTAACGCTATCTTGGCGCACCACGGACACACCGAGCCAACCAGTATCGAATCCGCCGCCGTCTGCGCCGCTGACGCGCTCTCTGCGGCTAGACCGGGTGCGCGGCGCGAAGTGTTGGAGAGCTTTCTCAAGCGCGTCCAAGAGGTTGAGGCGATCGCTTCGAGCAAAAAGGGCGTTATGCAAGCGTACGCGATCGCGGCGGGGCGCGAACTGCGCGTCATCGTCAATAGCAGTCAGATCGACGATCGCGAGACGGTACTCCTTAGCCGCGATATTGCCAACGAAATTCAGCAGAGCGTTCAGTATCCTGGCGAGATCAAGGTCAATGTGATCCGCGAACTGCGGGCTGTAGAATACGCAAAATGAGCGGCAAACTCTGGGGCGATGGCAGCGAAAACGGCGGCGATCTGCTCGACGCTTTCAACGCTTCGATCGGCTTTGATCGCGCAATGTACCGCGAGGATATTGCGGGTTCGATCGCGCACGCAAATATGCTTGCAAAACAGGAGATCATCAGCGGCGCGGATCGCGACACGATCGTGCGCGGGCTAAAACAGATCGAAGGCGAAATCGAACGCGGCGAGTTTGTTTTCAGCGTTAGCGACGAGGATATTCATATGGCGATCGAAACGCGCCTCACCGCGATCGCGGGCGACGCGGGCAAACGGCTGCACACCGCGCGAAGCCGCAACGATCAGGTTGCGCTCGATTTTCGCCTCTGGTCGCTTGGCGAGTACAAACGGTTGGCAGACCTCACCGCAAGGCTCGTTGCGGTTTTGCACGATCTGGCGGCGCAGCACACCGAGACGATTATGCCCGGAATGACGCACCTGCAACACGCGCAGCCGATCAGCCTTGCGTATCATCTGCTCGCCTACGCCGCAATGCTTATGCGCGATCACGACCGTTTCACGGCAAGCCGCGACCGTGCAAACCTCTCGCCGCTGGGCAGCGCGGCGCTCGCCGGCACTTCGCACCCGATCGATCGTTGGCAAGTCGCAAATGAGCTGGGCTTTGACGGCGTAACGATGAACGCGCTCGATAGCGTCAGCGATCGCGATTTTGCGCTCGAACTGCTCTTTGACGCGGCGCTGACAATGACGCACCTAAGCCGCCTCTGCGAGGAGCTGATCTTGTGGTCATCGGCAGAGTTTCGGTTTGTGCGAATTAGCGATCGTTTCACGACGGGCAGTTCGATTATGCCGCAGAAGCGAAACCCCGATGTCGCGGAGCTGATTCGCGGCAAAACCGGACGGGTTTATGGCGATCTCGTGGGGCTGCTAACGGTGCTCAAAGGACTTCCGCTGGCGTACAACAAAGATATGCAAGAGGACAAAGAGGGGGTGTTTGACGCGGTCAAAACGACTGCCGATTCGCTGACGATCCTCGCGGCAATGCTGGGCGACGAGCGAACGGCGTTTGACAAGGATGCGATGAAACGCGCCTGTGAGCGAGGGCATTTGACCGCAACCGATCTAGCCGACGCCGCCGTCAAAAAAGGGATCGCGTTTCGTGAGGCGCACCACATAGCGCGGATCGCAACGGCGTATGCGGACAAAAAAGGGGTCGATCTCAGTAAGCTAACCGCAGCCGATCTCGCCAGTATCGATGAACGAATCGGCGATCTTGCGGGCGCGTTAGACCTCGCAGCGTCAATGAATACGCGCACCAGCGAGGGCGGCACGGCGGCTGTGGCAGTTCGTGCGCAGCTTGAGATCGTCAAAGTGTGGCTTGAAAAATGGTTAAAGGATAGAGTTTGAAAGTTGAATTAACACAGATTGACGGTATGAAGTTTGAGGCGACAACAGCGCGGAGTGTGAAGTTTGCGATCGACCCGCAAGCGATCAGCCCGCAGGAGTATTTTGCGCTCGGCGCGATCGCATGTAGCGCAACCGATATTGTTATGCTGCCCGAAAAACAGGGCAAAACGGTTAGCCGCGTGGCGATCGGCGGCGATTTTACACGCACAGAAACCGCGCCGTTTTACTTCAACGAGATTCACATTAGTTACAGTTTTGACTCAAACGGCAGCGATCTTGACGCGCGGCGCTGGGTGCTTTCGTCGCTGGAAAGTTACTGTACAACGCTAAACACACTTCGCGGCACGGCGAAGATCTACTACTCGATCACGCACAACGGCGAGCCGATCGCCGATCGCGAAAGCATACTATCTGGCAGTAGCGACACGCGCGGAGTTGCCGCCGCCGATCTCGGTAACAACGCATGCCCCGCGTGAAATAAAAGGGAAAGTCAAGTATAGTGAGAGGTTTAGTTATGAATAGCTTATGAGCGTTATAAGACAGGGAAATAAAGATGAAAAATAGTATTGGTAAAAAACTGATTATCACTACGCTTGCGGTTATTGTTGTTGGGTTGGCAACCTTGACGCTCGCCTCGGCGTATCTCGCGTATCAAATATCGAATGAAAATGCGCTAAAAAACCTTTCGCTGGAGTCGCTCACACTTTCGACAAAGCTCAACGGCTGGTTTAATCTGCACAAAACTCGCGTCGAGATCAACGCAAAACTGCTCGCGGGCGCACCTCCATTAGCCCGCGATCAGATCGAAGATATTTTTGTAGAACAGTTGAATGCTCCTGAAACCAAAGGCGAATATCTGGAGATTTACAGCGGCTATGTAGATGGCAGCGCGTCAAGAAGCTCTCGTTCCCCATCGCCCGAAGGCTGGATCGCCTATCAACGCCCGTGGTATCAGCAGGCGGTTAAAAGCCCCGGCGTTACCTCCGTAACCGAGCCGTACCTCGATGCGTTTTCTGGCAGTTTGTGTATCACGCTGGTTCATACCATTGACGATCAGGTGAAAATCGGCGTGGCAGCGGTGGATCTCTCGATCAAAACGGTTGTTGATTATCTGGATAGCGCCAACAGAGGCTCTGCAATTTCGTCGTTTATCGTCAGCAAAAGCGGAAACATTTTCGTCCATCAAGACAAAGATATGGCGCCCGATGCAAACGGCGTTTTTAAGTCGCTCGCAGATGTGCGCGGCGGGGTGTATCGAGAGATTTCAAACGCCTTGACGCGGGGCAATACCAACGAGGCGATCAGGATCGAAGACGGCGACGGCTCTCGTTATTTCGTAATGAGCGAGATTCCGATCTCCGGGTGGTTCGTGGTTTCGTCCATTCCCGTTTCGGAAATTACCGCTCCGATCTATGGAGTCATTCGCGTCATCTTGTTTATCGCCGTGATCATCGCCCTCATCGTTGCGCTTTTCCTCGCCTTTTACATCTCCAACTTCATAGCCAAACCCCTCACCAAAGTCCAAGAGACAATGAGCGCGATCGAGAAGACAGGCGATTTCAGAAAGCGGATCGATGTCGATTCCACAGACGAGGTCGGCACAACCGCCAAGACCATCAACCACCTACTTGGCTCGCTGCAAGATACATTCAAGACGATCTTGCAAGCCGCCTCACAGCTTGATACCGCCAGCGTTCAACTGACAGAGGTGAGCCAGAAGGTTGCCAAAGGCAGCGAAAGGACGAGCGACAGCAGCTCCGATATGGCGGCAAGCGTTGAGGAGATGACAGCAAGTATCAATCAGGTTAGCGACAACGCCAAAGAGACCTCGACTAACGCAGAGACGATGATGGAACTCTCCAAAAACGGCGCAGAGATCGTTCATCGCACAGTTTCAGAGATGCAAGCGATGGCGGAAGCGGTGCGAAACTCGTCGGGCACGATCGCAGAGCTGGGCAAGCAGAGCGAACAGATCAGCGGCATTGTACAGACGATCAAAGATGTCGCAGATCAGACCAATCTGCTGGCGCTCAACGCTGCGATC
>BNUO01000007.1 GCA_025997415.1 Campylobacterota bacterium | reverse complement strand
GCGGTGTGTTGTGCGAAGAAGAAGTGGTCGCCCTCAAGTGGGAAAAAGTGGCTGCCAATGATGAGCGAGTGGATTGTTTCGCCGCAGTACAGCGGCATAGCGCGATCGCTCTTGCCCCAAAAGATGAGCGTCGGCTTGGTTCGCGCGGCAAAGGCGTTTGAAAAATCCTCATCGACAACCCGTTTGAGCGTCTCGTACATCACCTCGTTTAGTCCGTCTGCGTCGCTGGTTCTTAGCTTGCCGCGAACGGTGGCGGGGGCTACGCTTTTGAACCGTTTGGCAAGCGCGATCTTAATGCGAACAGATAGCGATTTTTGTTTGGGAATACCCGCGCTTGAGAGCAACACCAGTAGCGGTGGGTCTAAGAGTGCGGCGATCTTGCCGCCAAAGGAGTGCGCAACGATTGCATCGGGCGCAAACTCCAGCGCAAGAAGTGCGGCGCGGACAATCTCGGCGTAATCATCGCTTGAAAGCACACGATCGTTGCTGCTGCCACCAAAGCCCGGCAGGTCAAGAAAGAGCGATCGGCACGAGCCAAACGAACGCCCAAAACTCGCCCTCATCGTCTCTTTTTTCGCGCCCCAACCGTGCAAAAACAGCACTTTCGGCGCGGCTTGATCGCCCTCCAAAATGTACGCGATCTCGTAACTGCCAAGCGGTGAAACAATGCGGCGGCTTGCCATTAGAGCTTGCCCTTTTGCGATCGGATCGAATGGATATAGTTGTACGAAGCGGTGATCGATTTGCGGCGCGGCAGATTTTCTATAAGCGCGATCAACGCCGATTCGTAGTTGTCAAACAGATAGTTTGCGAGGCTGCCCGGCACGGGGTTGATCTCGTTTAGATAGACCTCGTTGTCGATGACGAAAAAGTCGCAGCGGATGAGCGCGCCAAAAAATCCAACGCCGTAAATGCGTTTGAACGCCTCGCGCATTGCAGCGGCGACATTGCCGTCAAGATCCGCCTCTTTTGCCTTGCTAGTTCGCGTAAAATCGAGGTATTTTTGGTCGAAATCCAGAAACTCTTTTTTCTGCGGCTCTTCGATCACGCTCAAATGCCAGTCGTCGGCGTAGCAGCCTGCGAGGTTGTATTCGCGCACACTTGCGATATACGGCTCTACGATCGCCTCGCTGTCAAACTCAAACGCGCTATCGTGTGCATAGTCAAGATCGCTTGCGCCTTTAACAACGCTAATGCCCAGCGAACTGCCAAGCCGCAGCGGTTTCATAATGTACGGATACGGGGTTTTGACAACCTCTCCGCGCCGCACAATCTCATATGGCAGCGTTCGCACACCCGCCATAATCGCCAGATGTTTGGTCAAATGCTTGTTGTAGCTTAGCGTTGAGGCTTCAATGCGCGGTCCGAGATAGGCGATGTTGTAGAAGTCAAACAGCGCAGCAAGCGTGCCGTCCTCGCCGTCCGCGCCGTGTACAACGCTGATGATCACATCGCAGTCGATCGGCGTTCGCCCAAAGAGCGTTTTGCGTTCAAAGCCGCCGTTTGCCAAAAACAGCTCCGTGCTGCGGCTGAACTTGCCGCTTGCGAAGTAGTCCGCGCGCATATTGATCAGATCGATCAGATAGAAGCGGTGATCGCTTGATAAAAAGACAAACTCGCAGCGTACGCCGATCGCCTGATGTAGTCCGATCGCACTAACAATGCTGATCTCGTGTTCAAAACTCGCTCCGCCGAAAAGAATGATAGGTTGTTGCATTAGCTCACTTTTTGCAAGATTTTTAGCGCCTCTTTGATGAGTTGCACCGTTTCGGTTGCTTGACATTTGCCGAGCGCTTTGGTGATCTCGGCGGGTTTGAAGCCGAGCGATTCAAGCGCCAAAAACGCCTCGTTGTTGCCCGCTTCGCCTCCGCTTAGATCGAGTTTTCCGATCGTGCCTGAAAGCTGAACGATCATCAGCGCGGCGGTCTTTTTGCCCACGCCCGGCACACGAGTTAGCATGGTTTCGTTCGCCTCGGCGATGATCTTTGCGAACTGCTGGGGCGTGAAGGTCGATAAGATCGCAAGCGCACTTTTTGGTCCGACGCCATTGACTTTAAGCAAAAGCGCAAAGAGCCTGCGCTCCTCGTCGTCGGCAAATCCAAACAGTAGCAGCGCGTCCTCACGAACGACGAGCGTTGTCAAAAGCCGCGCCCGTTTTTCTGTCAAATGCGCGAAGGTGTTTAGCGAAACCAAGATGTGGTAGCCCACGCCGCCGCTTGTGAGCAGCACACAACTGCCCGGCTCTTTGGCGATGATCTCGCCTTCGATTACTGCGATCACTCGTCTGCCTTTACGACATAATCCTCTAAGCCGACAGGTACGAGGCGAATCTCGCCCACGCGCTTGTTTTCAACGGGAACGAAGAGTATCTCTTTGGGCGGCGCGATCAGCCTAAAGTGGATCTCGTTGTAGTTGCGCCACTCGTCTTGGTTGATCACCACAGCGCTAAAGACGCGGTTTTGTACTCTGGTGATCTCGTCTTGCAGCTGGCTGTGTTGTTCGCGCACCGCGTCCAGCTCCTCGCGCAAAATCCGCAGCGCTTTGGATTCGGATAGATACTGTTTGTAGCGATCGACAAGGATCGTCGGCGGCACACGAGCGCGCGCGCGATCGCTTTCGATTCGTTCGCGGATCTGCTCTGCTTGGTCTTTATTGCGCAGCAGCATTGCGTGTTTTCTGCCGTAGCGGTTGCTTAGTTCGTTCAACGATCGTTCGACCAGTTTGTTCTCTTCGATCACAACGCTAAATCGCGCTCGCTCGGCGTTGCTCACTGCGGCTTCAATGTATAGCCGATTTTCGCCACCGACAAGCTGCCCGATCTCGATTCGTTCGCTTGCGATCAGCGTTGCGTGCGAGTAGAGCGTGCCGATCGTAATGCGTTTTGCGCGGATTATACCGCCGATAACGCGATCGACTTCGACGATTTCGGCGCTGATTTTGCCGTGTTCAAGTCTGTCGATCTTGACCTCCTCGCCCTCTAGCGTACCGCGATGAACGGCGATGTGGGCGATTTTGGCAAAGATCTTGCTCGTGGCGTGGGTCTGCCCTTCGACATTTAATTTTTCGACGATGATCTGCGCTCCGCTTGCCACGCTGCCCGTAACTTCGATCTCACTCGCTTCGATCTTTGTGTTTGGACCGATGTGATCTTCAAATGCGTCGCCGCCTTTAATGCTGATCTTGACATCTTTGTCTGTGCCTGCGTTGATGTTGCCTGTGGTTTTGAAATCCACGCTTTCGATCTCAAGCGTATCGCCGATAAATAGGCGGCTTTCGCGCTGGCGAAAGGTTACATAGCCCCGTTTTTTGGCAAAGTATGTGATGGAGTAATCGTCCTCTTTGACATCGATCGACTCGAAATCGGGTTCGAGAATCGGCGAAAAACGGACGCGCGGCTCAAGCGCTGGGATAAACTTGCCGCGAAAGTTTCGCCCCGCCTCGCCCGCTTTGGGTTTGATGTACTCCACAAGCAGATCGCCCGCCTCAACCGCTTTGATAAATCCGCGCTCGGCGTAGTCGATCCGATCGTTTTCGCTTGGCGCTTTGATCGCTTCGCTCTTGTAGTGCAATACCAGCATGTCATTCTGCGTTGGTTTGGGTGAAATCCAGTCGCACAGCGTGATACGAAACGGCGCTAAGACTCTATTGTTGATACGGATTTTATTGACCAGAGCCGTAACATCGTTGATCATCGACCCTTCGCGTAGATGGATGATCATTCCGTGTCGCAGCTTGAGTTTGTTTAGTTCATCGACAAGATATTCACGCAAAGAGGCGAAGCTGTGCAGACTGCTTGTTGTTTTGATCGTTGCGACAGCCTTTGTCAGCGTCTTGTTTGCCGCAACTTCGGTGTCAATGCGTAGATCGGGATTGGCTGGCAGCGGACGAAAGATGATCTTGTGAATCTGTCTGATGTAAAAATCTTTTTCGTTCAAAAGCCGCTCATCGCTGATTCGCCCAATGAGTTGAGGCGTGAGTTCGATGGGCTTTTCCTTTTCGGGCAACTTGATGAGCGTCTGCGTCTGCGAGACAACGAAGTCAATATCGCGCGTGCTAATGCCATGCAGGAGCGCAAGCTCTTTCAAGGTATGTGGGACATTGTCCGTTTCGCGTACAACAGCGCTGACAAACGGCTTAATCTGCGCCGCTCGGTTTTCGCTGCTAGTGCTGTCTAAAATCCCCATCAGAAACCTTCAACTGTTTTCGTTTGATAAAATCGGCGTTTTGGAGGGCTAATGAAAGGCGTTTTTACCAACTCATCAGGCATCTTGTGTTCACGCATTACAGGATTTGTCCGCGATTTTATCACAGCTTCCATTTTGGGCGCGAATCTATATTCGGACATATTTTTTGTGGCGTTCAAACTGCCAAACCTATTTCGCAGTATCTTTGCCGAAGGCGCATTTACGCAGGCGTTTTTACCCTCTTTCACCGCCGCAAAACACAAAGCAAGTTTTAGCTCAAATATCTTTTTGCGGCTCTTTGGAGCGGTACTATTACTATCATTTTTGGTAACGGTTTTTTCCGATTTTATCACGATGATCATTGCGTGGGGTTTTGATGACAATACACGGCGGATCGCCGCGCCCTTCGTTGCGCTCAACTTCTGGTATCTTGATTTTGTCTTTTTGATCACATTTGCTATGGCGCTTCTACACTACCGCAAACACTTTGCTACAAGCGCATTTTCGACTGCGTTGCTCAACATTGCAATGATCGCAGCATTGCTGATGGCGCGTGGCAAAGATGAGGCTACGATCGTCTGGTATCTTAGCTTTGGCGTACTGGTGGGCGGCGTTTTGCAGCTACTTTTACACATAGCGGCGCTTCGCGGAAAACGGCTGATTCCTATGCTAGTTGGCGGTTTTAGTAGTAAGCGTGATAGCAGCGATGATAGAAATCGTTTTTATAAAGCATTTACGCCTGCGGTTTTTGGGGCTTCCACAACACACATTTCAGCGTTTATCGACACGCTTTTAGCATCATTTCTAGCGGTCGGAAGTATCAGTTATCTATTTTATGCAAATCGTATTTTTCAACTTCCGCTTTCGCTCTTTGCGATCGCTGTTTCTATGGCGGTTTTTCCCGAAATTGCCAAGACGATCAGACGCGGCGACGAGAGCGGCGCGGTCAAACTGCTAAATCGCAACTTATGGTTTTTGCTTTACCTCTTGTCGTTAAGCGCGATCGGCGGCGCACTCCTTAGCGAAGGGATCATCTGGCTGCTGTTTGAGCGGGGCGCGTTTGAGCGATCGGATACGCTTGTCTGTGCGAGAGTGTTGTCGATCTATATGATCGGTCTCGTGCCGTTTGGTCTGGCGCGGCTCATATCGCTCTGGCTGTACGCGCACCACAATCAGGCGCTCGCCGCCAAAAACTCCGCGATCGCGCTTGGCTTTAACATCGTTTTTTCACTTGCGCTGATCGCGCCGCTGGGCGTTTTTGGACTGGCGCTTGCCGGTAGTTTGACAGGGCTGATCCTGCTGGGGCTAAACCTGAGAGCCTACGGGCGCGAGAGATTTTGGGATATGATACGCGCGAGATATTTCGTATGGCTTGCGGCGGCAGTTGTGCTGGAGATTGCGGCGATCGAAGGTTTCAAGATAGCGATTGATTATCAAGGATTTTTCTCGTGAGCTTTTACCTATTTGATTCACACCAAAAACGCAAGGTAGCCTTTGAACCTGAGTTTCCTGATCTAGTTCGCATATATGTCTGCGGACCAACCGTCTATGACGACGCGCACTTGGGACACGCACGAAGCGCGATCAGCTTTAGTCTGTTGCGGCGCACACTTTTGGCGCTAGGTTACAAGGTGCAGTTTGTCCGCAATATCACCGACATTGACGACAAGATCCTCGCAAAAATGGCTCAAACCAAACAAAGCCTTGCTGAGATCACTTCACTCTACGCGGCGCGTTACAAAAACGACCTTGCCGCGCTTGGGATTATGCAAGCCGATGTCGAACCAAAAGCAACCGAACATATAGCGCAGATGATCACGCTTGTTGAGCAGCTGATCGCAAACGGCGCGGCGTACAAAACCGACAACGGCGATATTTACTTCGATGTCTCCAAAGACGATCAATACGGCTCGCTTAGCGGCGAAACGCAAGATGAGATGTTAAGCCGCGTTGAAAGCGGCGCGAAGCGGAGCAGCCGCGATTTTGCGCTCTGGAAGGCGGCGAAAGAGGGCGAGAGCGTGGCGTTTGATAGCCCGTTTGGGCGCGGTCGTCCGGGCTGGCACATTGAGTGCTCGGCAATGGTACAGAGCCACTTGTGGCGCGAGGGGGCGGAGTTTGCCTGCGACATTCACGCGGGCGGAAGCGATCTGTTTTTTCCGCACCACGAAAACGAAGCGGCGCAGACTCGCTGCGGCTACCACAACCGCATTGCAAAATACTGGATGCACAACGGTTTTGTGCGGGTTGATGGGCAGAAGATGAGTAAATCGCTCGGCAACAGTTTTTTTGTCAAGGACGCGCTCAAACTCTTTCACGGCGAGGCTTTGCGGTTTTATCTGATGAGCATTCACTATCGCGCAGGAATCAACTACAACGATGGCGATCTCTTTGCCTCCAAAAAACGACTCGATCGTCTCTACCGCCTCAAAAAACGGCTGGGCGCTGAACCAAGCGCTGCGGACGAACCGTTTAAGGCGGAGCTGCTGGAGGCGATGAGCGACGATCTCAACATCTCAAAAGCGCTTGCTGTGGTTGATGAGATGGTTAGCGCCGCGAACGAATCGCTGGATCGCTCGCCCAAAGATCAGGTGCTCCAAGCCAAAATCGCCGCAAATGTTGCGTTTGTGAATACGATTTTGGGCGTAGGCGCGATGGATTCGATCCTCTATTTTCAGGGCGGCGTTTCCGACGAGGAGCGCGAGGAGATCGAAGCGCAGATCGCAAAACGGGCGATCGCAAAGATCAACCGCGATTTTGCCAACGCAGATGAGATTCGCAAAGGTTTGAGCGAACGCGGAATTACGCTGATGGATCTTGCGGGGCGCACCGTGTGGGAGAAGGAGTAATGCGCAAATTTGCCCTTTTTGCCGCCGCCGTTTTGTGTGTTTTTGCCGCTGGGACGAGCGAAGATGCTCAAACGGCTAAAGCGCCACTTCAAGCAAAGGAGGCTTCGCTTGAGCCGATCGCTTTGCCCGCACCGATCGAGACGATGATCGGACAGATGATCGCCATTGGTTTCGATGGCAACCGCACCCGCGACGAGTGGGTTGTGAGCGTCAAAGAGTCGATCAAAAACGGTGAGATCGGCAGCGTTGTACTCTACGGGCGCAATGTGATCAACCCCGAACAGCTTGAAAACTTTGTCAAGCAGCTTCACTATTCGATCGATGGCAACCGCCTGCCGCTTTGGGTGATGATCGATCAAGAGGGAGGCAGGATTGAGCGGCTAAGCGCGAAAAAAGGTTTTTGCGGTTTTCCAAGCGCCAAAAAAGTTGCGCAAAGCGGAGCGCAAAACGCATATTCGACCTATCGCAATCTAGCCTGCGAACTGCGCGGTTATGGGATCAACTTTAACCTTGCGCCTGTGGTTGATCTCGATATTGACGGAAGCGTGATTGCCAGAGATGAGCGCAGTTTTTCCGCCGATGAGATCACGGCAGCAAAGATGGCGGAAGTGTTTATTAAAGCGCACAATTCGTGCGGGATTTTAACGGCGATCAAACATTTTCCCGGACTTGGCAATGCGCTAACCGACACGCATAAACAGAGCGCAGACGCAAGTCAAACCTATAAACCAAGCGAGCTTTTTCCGTTTAAGTCGTTGATCGAAAACGACAAAGTAAATGCAGTTCTTGTTTCGCACGCGATCGACGCAAAGATCGATCGATTGCCCGCGAGTTTGTCGAAGGCGCATATCGATCATCTGCGATCGCTTGGATTTGATGGCGTTGTGATCACGGACGATCTACAAATGGGCGCGATCGCCAACCATTTCGATCTTAATGAAACGGTGGTATTGGCTGTCAATGCGGGTAGTGATATTTTGCTCTTTGCCAATACGCTAAGCGAGGATCGCGACCTGCCGCAAAAAATTCGCGCAATTATCGTTGGAGCGATCGAAAACGGCGAGATTAGCGTTTCGCGTCTGATTGAAGCATATAACCGCATAGCGCAGTTGAAAAAGAAACGGATTTTATGATGTTTGATGATTTTGACGAAACCTCGCCATTAGATGTTGATCTAAAAGAGCAGTTTTTTCATATACTCTTTAATGGCGATCGCGAGCTTGCAAAGCAAGAGATCACCGCGCTAATCAATGATATTGCACAAGATGATAGAGAGAGCAAAATGATCGAGATTATGGCGCGAATCGCAGGCGGGAGCGAACGGTGATAAGAAAAGCGCTGCTCTTTATAACCTATGCGATCGCGGCGTTTGCAATGGACGCGGCGTATTGGTCGTACGAGTCGCCATTTTCGTTAAGAAAAGATGAGTTTGCAGTTTTTGAGATCGATAACAATATCTTAACGGTTCGCTGGAGTCTCTTTCACAATAAAGGACTGGTTACGCATATTAAATACGATCATATGCCCTATCAAAATATACTCTACGACGACTATAAACTCAACGCTATGAAGATCGCAGTCAAAACCAATACCAAAGTTACGCCACCGCTTCCATATGTGATGATTGTGTTTGAAGGTTTCGATCGCGATCGTAATGTTTCCAATATGAAACTCTATCTATTTGATCACGAATCGGCTGTAACTATTAGAAAGGTGAGCGATGATCGAAGTTGAATCTCTAATGCGCGAATTTTTGAGCGAAGATATGGCTAATTATCTCTCGCTGATCCCCGCAGGAAAACAGTTAAGAAGCCGTCTTATCTGTGCGATCGCACCGCAAAGCGAAAAGCGGTTTTTGCTCTCTGCGATCATCGAGATGCTTCACCTCGCAAGTCTGTTGCACGATGATGTGATCGACGATGCAAAAACCAGACGGGGAGTTCCATCGCTTTTTGCCAGCGAGGGCAGCAAAACAGCAGTTATGGTCGGTGATATTTTCTACGCAACCGCATTTACAAAACTTGTCGGTTTGGGTGAAACAGTTGCGAGTATTGTTGCAGAATCAGTCGCAAAACTCTCACGCGGCGAGATGATGGATACGAAACTCGCAACAGCATTTAACAGCGATCGCGCACTATACGAGGAGATGATCTATCTAAAAACCGCATCGCTGATCGAAGCAAGCTGTGCGACTGCGGCGCAAATCGCTGGTAAAGATCGGGCGCGATATGCGGAGTTTGGCAGGAAACTGGGCGTTGCGTTTCAGGTTATTGACGATCTTTTGGACATTACGCAAGACGAAGCGACGCTGGGCAAACCCGCGCTTAACGACATTAGCGAGGGCAAAGTTACGCTGCCGCTGATCGCGCTTTTTACAAATGGCGATGCGACAACGCGCGAGAGGCTTCTAGCGCTCTTTGGCAAGCGGGTTGTGGGCGACGACGCGGTGTGGCTAAAGGCGGCGCTCGCAAAATCAGGCGCACTTGAGGAGAGCCAAACCTACGCAAACCGCCTACTGGTCGAAGCAAAAGCGCTTATTGACGGCGAAACCGAACTGCTTGCGCTTGCAGACAAGCTCGTTTGCCGCATTAGTTAGCTTTGATACAATAAGTGCGAATATAAAAGGAGAATACAAATGGTTACCCGTCTGTATGTGAATAATTTCTTATCTCTTGTCGCTTGCAATGTTAGTTTTGATTCATTCGGTGTTTTATGCGGATATAACGGAGCTGGCAAAACCTCTATTATGAAAGCATTAAGATTTGTGAGAGATGTAGCAATAGGCAAGATAACATTAGGCAATGCTGAAGACGCAAAGCTCTGCCGCACAAATTGGCTAGAGAGTAAAACGCAAGAATTTGAAATTGAGCTTGTGCTTGAGCAACGCATATTCAAATATATTATACACATCGAACAACTCGCAGATCATGAAAAACCTCGCATAATAAAAGAGTGCGCATTATGTGATGGCGTAGAGCTTTTTTCGAGAGATAGAACGGGCGTAAAAATACACAAAAAAGATGGCGGAGAAGTAGCGTTTCCGCTGGATTGGCGACAGTCTGCTATTGCGTCTATATATGGCGTAAAAGAGATAGAAACGCTTAAAGATTTGTTGGAAAATATCTTGATTATTAGACCAAATCCAATCACGATAGAACATATCAGTCGCGCAGAATCACAATTTATTGATACGGATATGAGTAATCTAATTTCTTGGTATCGTCATTTTGCGCAAGAGCAAGATTGGACAGATGTGCTTCGAGATTCTTTGAGAATGGTATGGAGCGATTTTAGATCGTTTAGACTTTCTGATATGGGGAACAATGTTAAAACATTAGAATTGCGTTTTGAGACAACGCAAATCTATTTTGAACAGCTATCAGATGGTGAAAAAATGCTAATAGCGTTATATATGATTCATGCTGCTCTAGCAACTGAAAAAGTCGCAACAGTTTTAATTGATGAGCCAGATAATTATGTAAGTACGCAGGAGTTGCAGCCATGGCTATTGTCTGTATTGGAATTATTAAACGATCGTCGGCAACTTATTATAATCTCGCATAACCCAGAGATTATAGATAGTGTTAGTAGTGAAAGTTGCCGCTATCTATGGAGAGATAATCACGCATCGCCAACCCGTATTGAACCGTTGCATATTCCGCAGAATATGACAGCTTCGGAAGCAATCACAAGAGGGTGGATTGAACATGCCTAAGCGTACTCAGATTGTTTGCTTACACGAAGGCGTTAATAATAATGTAGATCGAGTTTTTATAAACCGTCTGCTAAAAAAGCTGGATCTTAGTTGGATAAGACCATACAAAACGGGTGATGTGCGTTTGGTATGTGGAGGCGGACGCAATGACGATCAACTTTATCGTGTATTTGTTGATGAGTTGCGAAAGTGCAGTGCGGCTGGCGGCAACACGACACTTATTGTGCTGTCAGATGTTGATGATTTAGATAGCCCGAATGCATTGCAAACTATTTTCGATAATAAAGCACGCGAAGCAGGATTAAGTTGTGCGTTAGATAAAGTAGTTTATATTTTCCCAAAAAACCGTATTGAAAATTGGTTTGAATATCTTTTGAATGGTAGCACGAACGAATCTCAAGAGGGTAGGCGAAGAGATAATGAAAAGGCGCGTGAAGCCGCAGAGATATTGGCGCAAAAATGTACACAAAAGCAACGCGATCCACAAATGCCTCCATCACTAAAATGGTCATGCGAACAATGGAATAAACTGACGACTAGAATGAAAGGCTAAGGCAATCAATGCACTATCTTTTGATCAGCATTTCATACAAGAACACCGATATTGCGGTGAGGGAGAAGTTGGCATTTGACGCAGCGGCGCAGTTGCGGATCTTGGGCGCTCTAAAAGAGAGCGGCAATATCGACGAGACGGCGCTGCTCGTTACCTGTAACCGCGTTGAACTTGTGATGAGCGTCTCTGAGCTGCACTTGGCTTTAAGCAGCGGATTAGATGTTTTGCACGACGCAAGCGGTGTCGATCGCTCCGAACTTGAGGGCAGGGCGCACAGCTACGAGGACGAGGGTGCGGCACGGCACCTATTTAGCGTGGCGAGCGGGCTAGAGAGCGTTGTTGTCGGCGAAGCGCAGATCGCGGGGCAGTTCAAAGAGGCGTTTCGCTATGCGATCGAGCGCGGTTACGCATCCAAACGGCTAAGTGCGCTGATGAATCACGCGGTTCGTTGCGCCTCAGCTGTGCGAAATAGCACGGAGGTTGGCAAAAATCCCGTCTCGGTTTCCAGCGCGGCGGTTGTACAGGCAAAGGCGATTATGGGCGGATCGCTGGAGGGCGAAACGGCGATCGTTGTCGGCAGCGGCGAGATGAGCCGCCTCGCCATCTTGCACCTTTTGGGCGATCGCGCAAAGGTGATTGTCGTCGGACGCGATCTCTCCAAAACGCAGGATTTTGCAAGAGAGCTTGGCGGCGGAGTTGAAGCGGATAGTTTCGCTCGTCTGCCGCAACTGATCAACGCTCACCGCCTGCTCTTTACCGCCACAGGAGCGCCACACACGGTCATTAACGCCGAGATGGTTGAAAGCCGCGATTTTGAGCGGGCTTGGTTTGACATTGCCGTTCCGCGCGACATCGGCGCGATCGATGAAGCAAATATCAAGATTTTCGCCGTCGATGACCTCCAAGACATCGTAAAAACCAATATGAGTCTGCGCGAAGACGAGGCGTCCAAAGCGTTTCGGGTTGTCGGCGAGTTCGTTGAGGACTTTTTCGGTTGGCTTAGTTCGCTTGGCGCAGAACCTGTGATCAAAGCGTTGCGCGAAAAGGCGAGCGAGGCGGCAAAGATCGAACTCGATCGCGCGATCAAAAAAGGTTTCATCAAAGATGAAAACGCCGAAAACGCGCGTACGCTTTTGCACAACGCTTTCAAGCGGTTTTTGCACACGCCGACTGTTGGGCTGCGGCTGGCGATGGACAAAACGGGCGGCAAAGATGCGCTTGAGTGCATTTCAAATCTATTCGATCTAGAAGGAAAGTAATTGCGATTTTCACATTCACTCATTAGCACGCTAAAAGAGTCTCCCAAAGACGCAGTTTTGGCGAGCCACAAATATCTGATTCGCGGCGGGTTTATATCGGCTGTTGCGGCTGGGATTTACGATCTGCTGCCGCTTGGCAAACGAGTACAGGAGAAGATCCGCGCGATCGTTAAAGATGAGCTAGACAGCGCGGGCTGTCAAGAGGTGAGCTTGGGCTTTGTAACGCCCGCTGAACTCTGGCAGGAGTCGGGCAGATACCAGCGCTACGGCAAAGAGCTGCTGCGTTTTACCGATCGCAAAGATGGCGAGTTTGTCCTAAGCCCCACGAACGAAGAGGCGATGGTCAATCTCGTGCGCGGACGGGTCAATAGCTACAAGCAACTGCCGCTCAATCTCTATCAGATCAACACAAAGTTTCGTGATGAGGCGCGGGCGCGGTTTGGTTTAATGCGCGGGCGCGAGTTTTTGATGAAAGACGGTTATAGTTTTCACGCCACGCACGATGATATGCTGCGAGAGTTTAACCTGATGGAAAAAACCTACAAGCAGATTTTCACACGGCTTGGGCTGGATTTTCGCGTTGTGGAGGCGGACAGCGGCGCGATCGGCGGCAGCGGAAGCAAAGAGTTTATGGCGCTTTCAGACGCGGGCGAGGACACGCTCGTTGTTTGCGATCGCTGCGAATACGGCGCAAATATCGAAGCGGCGATGCGGCAGAAGCAGAGTTACGAGTTCGCGCGGCTTGCGTTTGACGGCGAAATTCACACGCCACATGCGAAGACGATCGATGAGGTTAGCGCGTTTTTGAATCTGCCCAAAACGCAGATCGTCAAAGCGGTGATCAAGAAAGCGCTCTTTGACAATGGCGAAAAAATCTGCCTGTTTTTTGTGCGCGGCAGCGATGAACTAGAGGTTACCAAAGCGCAAAACAGCGTTGGGGCAAACGAGCTGATTGAAGCGCAGCCGCAGGAGCTTGAGCGGCTGGGAATCATCGCAGGTTTTGTGGGAATCGGCTTTGCGCACGACGACATTTTGAGCGTGATCGACAGCGAACTACGCGGAGAAACGGCAGTGATCACGGGCGCAAACAGATCGGATTTTCACACCGCTATCGGCGTGCCTGACGACGCAAAGTTTGCCGACCTAATCGCCGTGCAAGCGGGCGATCGCTGTCCTAAGTGCGGCGGCGTTTTGAGCCACCGTTCGGGGATCGAAGTGGGGCATATTTTTCAACTCGGCGAAAAGTACAGCAAGCCGCTTAACGCCACATTTTTGGACGAAAACGGCAAGACAAAGCCATTTGTTATGGGCACTTACGGCATTGGCGTCAGTCGTCTTATCGCTGCGGCGATCGAGCAAAATCACGACGAAAAAGGTTGTATCTGGAGTGCCGCTATTGCGCCATACGCGGTTGATCTCATCGTGGGCAACCAAAAAGAAGAGGCACAAAAACTGCTTGCTGATGATCTGTATTCGCATTTACTTCACGAGAAATTGGAGACAATCTACGACGATCGCGCGGTGGGCTTCGGCGTCAAGATGAACGATTATGAGCTAATCGGTTTTCCCTTCGCGTTGATCGTGGGCAAGAATGCGAGTGATGGCAAAGTGGAGATCGCCGTGCGTGCAAGCGGCGAACGAGCTTTGGTCGAAAGCGCCCAAGCGGTTAAATGGATTTCAGACAGATTAAAGGAGATTCGATGAAAAAGGTTTTGTTAATTGCGGTTTTTGCCGTTTTTGCGCTGATGTGTGATGCGGCAAGCAACAAAGAGTTGGAGGCGTTTATCACCTCAAATGTGGCGCGAAATCCGACCGTTACATTCGAGAAGTTTTCCGTTGTAAAACGCGAGAAAATAAGCGATCTTTCTGGCTGGGAAAAGGTTGATATGGAGCTCTCCATCAAGCCAAAGGGCGCAACGATTCCCGTTAGCCAAAAGAGTTCGTTCTACACATACAAAAACCTGATCGCGCCGGAGCTGATCAAACTTGAAGGCAAGAGCGTTGGCGCAAAAGAGTTAGCCGAACTTGCCAAGCGGCAGATCGCGGCAAATCCAAATGTCAAATTGGAAGACTCCAAGCTGACAAAACGAATGGCGCTTAAAGGATTTGACGGTTGGGAGAGCGTGCAGATGCAGTTTAATCTTCAGGTTACGCGCGGCACAAGTACGCAGCCAATTTCAACGACCGATCTCTGGTTTGTCAGCAAAAACTATGTCGCTCCCGATCTCATCGACATTACAAAATCCACATCGCTAAAAAACTCGATCAAAGGCGATGTAACTCCGGAGTACTACCGCCCCGATCACCTTCTAAGCGGCTCAAAAGGCGTAGCGGCTAAGTACAAGATCATCGTTTTTAGCGATCCTCTCTGCCCCGCTTGCCGCAAACTGCTGCCAGAGCTAATCGACATAGCGGCGAAAAACAAAGAGACGGTTTCGCTGTACTACTACCATCTGCCAACCCACGCAGAGTCGCCAATTTTGATGAAAGCGGCGATCGCGGCACACGCAAACAACAAAGAGATCGAAACGCAGATGTACAAAACCGAGATCAAGTTCGACAACAGCGAAGACCTGGCGGTTTTGGAGAGATTTAACAAACTGTTTAAGACAAAGCTAACGCTGGAGGCGATCAATGCGCCCGCAGTTTTGGAACACTACAATTTCGATCAGAAAGCCGTTGGCGAACTGCTTGTCAATTCCACGCCGTCGCTTTTTATTAACGGTGTGTATGACGAGGATCGCAAGGCGATCGGCAAAATCATCGAGGAGTTGGGCGGCAAATGAACAAACTAGTGATCGCATCAAGGGCAAGCGCGCTTGCTATGTGGCAGTCGAAGTACATAGCCGCGCAGCTTAGCGGGATTCATAGCGAGTTAGAAGTGGAGATCAAGGTCTTCAAAACGCAAGGTGATGCGATCCTAGATGTTCCGCTTGCAAAGATCGGCGGTAAGGGGCTATTTACCAAAGAGTTAGAGGATGCGATTTTGCGCGGCGAAGCGGACTTGGCTGTACATAGTCTCAAAGATGTGCCAACCCACTTTGAAAACGGGCTGATTCTAAGCGGCGTAACCAAGCGAGCCGACCGCCGCGATGCGCTTCTAAGTTGCAAATACGCTTCGATCGATCAACTCCCACGCGGCGCGGTTGTGGGCACGGCAAGCCTTCGCCGCCGAATGCAACTTTTGAGAAAACGCCCCGATCTCATCGTCAAAAGTCTGCGCGGCAATGTACCCAGTCGGATCGAAAAGCTAAAAGATGGGCTATATGATGCGATCGTACTTGCCTACGCAGGGCTGGAACGGCTGGATATGACACGATCGGTTCAGTTCGTAGCGCCGATCGACTTGAGCATTATGCTGCCCGCGATGGGGCAGGGCGTTTTGGGGCTGGAGTCCAAAAACAACGCGGAGATTCTTGCGCTGGTTAAGCCGCTGATTGACAAGCAGGCGCTTGTTGAGAGCACGATCGAACGCGATTTTATCGACGCGCTAAACGGCAGTTGTCAAGTGCCGATCGGCGTGTGTGCGGAACTCTTTGAGGATCAATCGATCTACGCGAGCGCGATCGTGGGACTGCCAAATGGAAAAGAGATACTTGACGCCGAAGTTCGCGGCGATAGTTCGGTCTATACAAGTCTAGGTAAAGAGCTGGCGGATAAGATGCTTGCGCAGGGCGCGCGCGGCATTTTGAAACGCGCAGAACTGATGATCGACTCATTATGAAGCCAGTCGGCGACAGCGCGGTTATCCGCCGTGTTTGGCGCGAACATACACGCAAATATCTCTCAACTCTCATCGGCGTTATTGCGCTGACCGTACTCATTGCCGCGATGGAGGCGTACTCCGTTTCGCTGCTAAAGCCGATCTTTGATGAAGGTTTTATCTCGTCGGACTACACAATTCTTTTGGGCTTGTGTTTGCAGGTGGTTGTGATCTACTTTGCAAAAGGGTGGTTTTCGTATGCTCACTCGCTGGTTCTAAATCATGTAACAACCAAAACAATTCAATCGATTCAACACCGCGTTTTTGCTCATTTAATGCAACTTGATATGCGGTTTTTTAGCAAAACCTCCAGCGGGCATATGCTCTCACGCATTATGAGCGACTGTAACGCGATCGCCAGTATTGCAATCAACTTTATCACCAATGTTTTTCGTGATCTCATCACCTGTATTGCGATGTTTTCGCTGATGGTTTATTACTCTTGGCAGCTTGTTTTAGTCGTTTTGATCTTCGTTCCTATCGGTGCGATCGCAATGAAAAATATCAACAAAAAAGTCAAACACATTTCGCAAGAATCCGCAAGTTTAAGTTCCACACTTTTTAGCAAAATATCTGAATCGCTTCAGAGCATAAAGATCATTAAATCCTACAATATGGAATCGCGCGAAAACGAGAACTTGCGATCGATCTTTGATACGCTTTTTTCGCTCTCAAAACGGCGAGCGCGGGCGACTGCGTTTGTAACTCCGCTGACCGAAATGCTTTCGGGACTGATCTTGGCGGGCATTCTCATCTTCGGCGGCTATCAGATCGCGCACGCAGAGCTTACGACGGGCGGTTTTGTTACCTTCCTTGGCGCGTGGGTGGCAATGTACCGACCGCTCAAATCGCTCTTAAACTTTCGCACGCAGTTGCAGACCGCGCTTGTTCATGCCGCCCGCGTTTATGAGATCATCGACACCAAGCCGCAGATTGTCGATCGCGCCGACGCGAAACGCCTTGCAGCGGTCAAGGGCGAGATTGAGTTTCGCGATCTTTCGTTTGAATACAACGAGGGGCGCAGGGTGCTTAACGCGGTGAATATCGTCGTCAAAGCGGGGCAGACTGTCGCGCTTGTGGGCGCAAGCGGCGGCGGAAAATCGACGCTCGTTAGCCTTGTGCCGCGATTTTTTGACCCAAGCGGCGGCGCAGTGCTGATCGACGGCGCGGACATTCGCAACTACACGCAGTCGAGCCTTCGCGATCAGATCGCCTATGTCAGCCAAGAGGTGATTTTGTTTGACGATACAATCGCCGCAAATATCGCCTACGGCAGAGGGCAGGGCGCGGCGCCAAGCGAAACGGAGATTCGCCAAGCCGCCAAAAGCGCATACGCCGATCGGTTTATCGAAGCGCTGCCGGAGGGCTACCAAACGATCATCGGCGAGAAGGGCGTGCGGCTTTCGGGCGGGCAGAAACAGCGGCTTTCGATCGCGCGGGCGATCATCAAAAACGCGCCGATCTTGCTGCTAGACGAGGCGACAAGCGCACTTGATACCGAAGCGGAGCGGGAGGTACAGGCGGCGCTTGAGACGCTAATGCAAAACCGAACGACGATCGTCATTGCACACCGCCTTTCGACGATCGTCAATGCCGATCAGATCTGCGTGTTAATGGGCGGCGAGGTCGTTGAACGCGGCACGCACAAAGAGTTGCTAGGGCTTGGCAACGAATACGCCAAACTCTACGCGATGCAATTTAGCGATCAAGAGCGCTAAAAACTGTGGGCGTTCGCTTCTCCTGCCGCTACGCACCGTTCTGTCATTCTGAGCGTTAGCGAAGAATCTCAGCCCGTCCCCGTCACACCGTGCGCGTACTTCCGTCATTGCGGGCTTGACCCGCAATCTCGCATACATTGTCATTCTGAACGAAGTGAAGAATCTCAGTCCGTCCCCGTCATTGCGGCAATGAGCCTGCGAAGGCAAGCCGCAATCTCGTTAATAAAGCATTACAGTATGCGAGACGGAGCAGTACGGAGCAGTAGGCTGTCCCCAGCCGTTACTGCGGAGGTATGTAACCAAGCGCCGAGCGAAGATGACGCAGAGATTGGCGAAAATAACAAGCGAACACGGCAAAAAGGCTAAAGAATAATCTCATCCTCTTTGTTAAGGAGTGGGGTGTTTATGTTGACAGTTTCTGGATATTTCAGTCCGCTTCCGGTATTTAATAAAACGACTCGATCATTCGCAGCGATCCAGCCCTGTTTTAGCAGTTGATCGGCCGCAGCTAAAACCGCCGCGCCTTCGGGGCATATAAATAGTCCGTCATTACGAGCTAAGAGAGACTGATAAGTCAAAATATCTGCATCGCTAACCGCTTTTGCCGTTCCGTTGGTTTGATACAACGCCTCTAAAACCAAAAAGTCGCCCAGCGCTTTTGGAACTGTGATACCAAAGGCGATCGTTTTGGCGTTTTGCCACATAACCGATTCTGCGGCTTTTTCTTCAAATGCTTTAACGATCGGCGCACAATTTTCTGCTTGTACCGCAACTAGTCGCGGCAGACGATCGATGATATTTAATTCACGCAATTCCAACAGCGCTTTGTAAATACCTATCAGTCCAACCCCTCCGCCCGTAGGATATAGGATTACATCGGGAATGCGCCAATCAAACTGCTCTAAAATTTCGAGCGCCATCGTCTTTTTACCTTCGATCCGATATGGTTCTTTTAGCGTGGAAGCGTCAAAAATACCATACTGTTTTACAGCCTTTGCCACGATCTTTCCGGCATCACTGATTAACCCATCAACAAGATATAGATCTGCACCTGCAACCGCACACTCTTTTTTGGTAATTTCAGGTGCGTCTTTTGGCATAACTATATGCGCTTTTATACCTGCCCTTGCGCCATAAAGCGCCCATGACGCACCCGCGTTTCCATTTGTAGGCATAATGAAACTTTTCACACCCAATTCTTTGGCTTTTGATATGCCCATAGCCGCGCCGCGCGATTTAAAAGTTCCGCTAGGATTCATACCCTCATCTTTTAAGTACAGATCGTTAAATCCGAGCGTTTTTGCCGTGCGATCTAGTTTGATTAGAGGCGTTATGACTTCGCCTAACGATACGATATTTCGATCATCTTTTATGGGCAAAAGCTCTTTGTAACGCCATAAATTATATGGGCGATTGGCTAACTTTTTCGGCGAAAAATCGATCTTTTTGAGATCGTATCGGACGAGCAGAGGTGCAGCGCATTTTGGGCAGAGCTGCGCTGTTTTGTTGGCATCTAGCTTTTCGCCGCATTTTGAGCATTCAAGATAAAGCGACATTTTCAACCTTTGTTTTTAGTTGATCTCAGAAGATCACTGCCCGCGATAATGCCATATATAAGCTCAAACGAGGGCGTAATTTCAGCGATCAGTGAGTAATATTGAAACAATAAAAACCGTGAGGAATCTGTGAACGGCGAAAACGCGAATTTTTCGCTAGAATAATTAACAGCGTTTTCGGGGTTTCCAAAGGGCATAGCTCTTTGGTCGCAGACCTAGCTTTGCTAGGGCGAGAAGTTAAAAAGGGGGCGAAAATGAGGGCAATTCTTGTTCTACTGACGATCGCGGTTTTTGCGTGGGCGGACACATTTAGCGATGGTTGGGCGGCTGCAAAACGCGGCGACAATCAAGAGGCGATACGGCAATTTACACAAGCGATCAAGCTCGATCCAAACAAAGCGCAGGCATATTATGAACGCGGTCTTTTGTATGGAATTCTTGGCGAATACGAAAAGGCGATCGAGGATTATACGCGGGCGATCAAGATCAATCCAGATTATGCAGATCCTTATGTTAATCGCGGCTTCTTGTATGCCAAATTTGATCACTCAAAAGCGATCGCGGACTTTACACGAGCGATTAAAAACAATCCGAACTATGCATGGGCTTATGACGGTCGCGGCAATTCGTATCTCTCTCTTGGTGATACTAAAAAGGCAATAGAAGATGCAAAGAGAGCGTGTGATCTAGGCGAGTGCGAACTATTGCAATTTCTGCACGAAAATGGACAGATTGGCGATTAAATGTCATTCTGAACGAAGTGAAGAATCTAAACAACAGCGTAGATTCTTCGTCGCTTCGCTCCTCAGAATGACAGGGGTTTTTATTGCTCTTTCTTTGCGATCTGGTCTAAGTGCTTGAAATATGGATGCAATGCTGCTTCTTCGGCTATGCGTGTTTTTGCACTTTGGTCGGCAATGGAGACGATCTCATATATCCAAACTCCCGCAATTCCGCGCCCATTAAATTTCGCCGCCGCTTCCTCGTAATGTTTGGTAAATAATTTACCGTTGATGACATTGCGGATCGGCTTTAATTCAAAACGAAAAGCGCGGCGATCGGGGGTGATCACAAGCGCAGAAACTTGCTTATCAAACCATATTGATCGCGTTAAATTGCGGTTGGTTTTGCTGCTTTCTAATATCTCCCAATGCAGCAGATGATCCCCCTCTACCCTTAACGATCCTTTGGGCGTTAAATGCGGTGCACCGTTTTCGTCAAGCGTTGCTAAAATCTTAAACGATCCTTGATCGCTTAAAGCCGCTAAAGCGTCCTCTCTTAATTGATCCGCCATTTTCTCTCCTTAGTTTAAAATGCCCGCGCTAAATCGCTGTCGGGGTGGTTGCCGCACCTGCGGTAGTCGTCAAAATCTATTTCGAGGTTATGCCGTCTTCTGATCTCTTGCAATCCTTGCGCAAGACGGACATAATATTCCAGCGATGCATTCTGCCGATCGGCAAGATATGTATTTGGGCGCGGAATCCAAACCATATTAACCGTACTAACGCCAAATGATGCTAATTCATCTGCTTCTTTTAATGTCGATTCCAGCGCCAAATCTTCATCATCAAACCACGACGGATCGGCTAATTCCACACCGGAAACTATGCCGGTATTTACGCGGCTGGCGCCAAACACATCAACTGCGTCTATCAGCCGTTTTTTCCACTCTTTATAACCAACCCATTTTGCCTTGCCGGGGCAAACTTCATTAAAGACTCTTTCGTTCAAAACCTCTATATCAAATGTTACGCTTTCAAGCCCCGTTTGATCGTAAAGTCTCTTTAACTGATCTTTTGTAACCGCCGAACATATAAGCTGAGATGGAAACTTTTTGGTTTCAAAGTTTTCACCGATCGCGCTCAAAATCTCGATATAGTAATCGATCTCTTTGTCGAAAGGTTTTTCACCGTGAAAATCCGATCCAGAAGTCAAGCAGATCGCGCTGTATCTTCCCTTCTCTTTTAGCGCCTCTTTGATCGTTTCAGATACATCTTTGGGCTTAATTCGCGTTTGCATTGCAATTTCATCTTTTTGCTGTTTAAGATTATTGACAATATCGCAAAATCTGCAGCCTTGATCATCGCTCCAAAAATGGCAGTATCTATTTGGAATTAGATAGAGCCTTTGCGGGCGGGCATTGACGATATTTTTCATCACCACGCCGCTTGAAGTTTTCTTATCGAAAAAATCGGGCTTTTCCCAATAATATACCTCCTCCAGCTCCCTGCCTTGATCGGTTAAAACCAATTTACCGCCGATCACATCAACGATATATGGATTATTCTCCAAAGGCGTGGGCGGACTTAATATGGTCGTGCCGTCTCGCATAACAAGCGCTTCGGGGCGGTTTTGTAGCTTGCCGTCCCTAGTGCCGAATATATCCGATCCCACAAGTTGATGGCGCGTTTCATCGAGTGCGCCCAGAGCCTGCGGCGTATAATAGACACCCCTCCTATGAGCGTCAATTTTGAGCATAATTAGCTTTGGAAAATTCGGATATTTCGCAGCCGTTTCCTCGTAATTTAGCGTGCTTCTCTTAGCCATTTAATCCCCCTTTTTGTTGTGATTTAAAACTTCATTCCCCATTTAACCACTGTCTTTTTTTCTATGGTTTTGAAGATGATATTTTCTACGGCAATTCCTATGATGATAACCATCAACAATCCTGCAAAAACCAGATCAATATCGAGCTGATTTTTCTTCTCATTGATGAACCAACCAAGACCGCCGCCCTCTGAACTAACGCCAAAAACCAACTCCGCTGCGATCAGTGTGCGCCAGCCAAACGCCCAGCTAACTTTTAACCCTGTTACAATGCTTCCAAGCGCGGCGGGAATTAAGATATAAAAGACAAATCCTAATCGACCAAGCTCATAGTTTTTGCCCACCATTCGCAGCGTAGAGCTAACGCTGCTAAAGCCGTTATAGGTGTTTAATGCCATCGCCCAAACAACAGCATGGACGATCACAAAGATAATGCTCGCTTTTCCGATCCCAAACCACAACATTGCAAGCGGCAAAAGCGCGATCGGAGCGAGTGGATTAAACATCGAACTAGTAACTTCCAATATATCAGATCCAATGCGCGATCCGATCGCTAAAACCGTTAATACAAGCGCGATAACAATACCAAAAGCATAAGCGGTTAATAGCATTTTGAGCGAGGCGATTGTTTTAACGATCAATTCGCCGCTGATCATCACGCTATAAAAGCCTTTTACGCTGTCGATAAATGTAGGAAACATCAGCGGATTATCCAGCCAAAGAGCATATATTTGCCACAAAAGCGCGATCGCAAAAACGATCAGAGTTTTACGCACAAATCCACAAGCAAACAGCTTTTCAAAAAGTGATAATTCAACCATTTTCCGCCTTTAGATCACAAACATTAGATCACAAATTCCAAACGATCTTGAAAGAGTATCTGCGTAACGCGATCTTTTAACGCCGCAAACTCTGCGCTATTTGCCGCCGCCTCGTGATCTAAGGGCGAAAGAATCGTATCGACAACCCGTCCCGGTCGCTCGGAAAGCATCACGATCTTGCTGCCCAAGATCAGCGCTTCATCGATCGAGTGCGTTACAAAAACCAGCGAAAATTTCGTCTCGCTCCAGAGGCGCAGCAGCCCCTCCTGCATTTCGCGGCGGGTGAGCGCATCGAGCGAGGCAAACGGTTCGTCCATCAAAATCGCCTTCGATCCCAGCGCCAACGCCCTTGCAATCGCGGTTCGCTGCTTCATACCGCCTGAAAGCGTGTGCGGATAGGCGTTTTCAAATCCGCTCAAACCGACCTTGCCCAGCCAATGGTGCGCGAGCGGCTCTGCCTCTTTGCGGCTCATTTTGCGGGCGGCTTTGAGGGCGAAGATCACATTTTCGAGCGCACTTTTCCATGTCAGAAGCTGATCGAACTCCTGAAAAACCATCGCACGAGCGGCGGAGGGCTTTTTGACCGCCTCGCCATCGCAGAGGATCTCGCCCGAAGCAGGTTTGATAAAGCCGCCGATCGCCTTTAAGATCGTCGATTTTCCACAGCCCGAAGGTCCCAGCAAGATCAGCCGCTCGCCCTCGTCAGCCGTAAAACTCACGCTCTCAACGGCGCTCATTAGGTAAGCGCCGGTTTTGTAGACGATCGATAGATCGCGAACTTCGAGAAATTTAGCGGGCGACTGCGTCAAAAAACAGCTCTTTCCAGCTCTTGGGTTTGCTCTTGATCGCGCCCGTGTCGTAGAGAAAATCGCTGAAAACGGTGATGTTTTCCGTAGGTTTGACGCGATATTGCTCAACCTCTTTAAGCAGCTTGGCGATTAGCTCCGGCGACTCTTTGGAGTTGTACGATTTGAGGTAGAGATCGACCGCTTCGGCGGGGTGCGCGGCGATCCACTCGTCGGCTTCGATCACGGCGGCGAGAAAGGCGTGGGCGAGCTTGGGATTTTGCGTGTAAAACGCATCCGTCGTCCAGACTAGATTTGCCGAGTGCGGCGCGCCAAAGAGGTCAAACGAATTGACGATCTGGCGGTTTTTGGGGTTTTGAAGCTCGATCTGGCTGTACGGCTCAAGCCCGATATGACCCGTGATTTCCGAGCGATCGCTTAGCAGCGCGGCTAGTGCGTCAGGGTGTTTGAGCGTAACGGTGAGGTGATCGAGCTTGTCGTAATTTTTGATGCCAAACTCTTTTGCCGCCGCGATCTGCAAGACCACCGCTTGGATCGAGACCTTGACTGCGGGCAACGCGATCTTGTCCTGCGTGGTGAGATCGCGGAGGGTTTTGACCTTCGGATTGTTGCTGACGAAGATCACGGGGGCTTCGTTGAGCGCGAGAAGGGCTTTTGCCTTGCCGCCCGTCTTGTCCCAGAGCCTGATAAACGGCGCAGCTCCACCGCTGACTAGATCGACATTGCCGCTAAGAAGCGCGTCGTTTGCCACTGCGCCGCCGCCGAATGTGAGCCATTCGACCTTGATCGCGCCTAGCCCTGCGGTTGCGGCGTGTTTTTCGATGAGCTTCTGCTCCTCAGCCACAATTAAGGGCAGATAGCCAAGCCCGTATTGTTTGCTGACTTTTAGCTCGCTTTTTTCAGCGAATGCCGCCGTAGCGAATAGCGCGGAGAGCGCCAAGCCTAGTGAGCCTAGTGTGAGAAGCCTGTGCATCGGTTTCTTGTGCATCGGTTTTCCTTGTTGATAAAATCGGGCGAGATACTACCATTTTATTGCTGTAATGTAAAGTATGTCTAGTTGTTTGGTTTGGTATGAGCGGTTTGGGCTGACTTTTTGCCAAACTGCGCGGAATTTAAGCGTTTCGTGTAGAATTGGTATCGTAATCCAAGAATTTCTTGGATCGTAATACCAGAAATGCAGGAAAAGACGAGTGAATGAGTTACTTGGTTTTATTGATTTCGCCTAATCTTCGCTCTATCCAATTCAATATAAGTTTGCGTTTATAACCTTTTCTCTCCAAACGGTAAAACATTTATCGTCAGAAAAACAAAAAATACCTCTTGCTTGGTTGTAGTAGAAAACAAGTGCGGCAAATACGATAATTGGCACAATAATCGCTAAGCAATAATTCATGGTTTTCACTGCTGTACTCCGCGCACTATGTATCCATAAAGCATATTGATAAAACGATCAATATATAATGCCATACGGCTTTTGCGCATATAGATAGATAACAGCGCAAATGGCGTTATAGCCAATGCAAGTATCAGTAATGACAAGATTGCGTATTCTGTTTCTTTTACCGTGATCACGAGTACCACAAATATGATAGCAGAAACGATTACAGCTTTTCTATATAACATTAATTTCACATCTTATTAAAATAGACTGCGGCATTTGGAACAATATTGGCTGTCCATAAAATTATTAAAAATCCCAGAAGCGTTCGCGGTCTCTTGATCTGTTTATCTATCAAACATACAACAATAATCAGTAATAGACTTGGAAGCACTAAGAATAACATAACATCTGTGAATGTTGAAGGATTACTATACGCAATCTTTTCGCCTTTAATATAAACAATTCCAAAAAATAAAGCGTGTAGCCAATGATGAATCTCAAGTGCCGCAGAAATAAGATATTCTAAATCATTAAAATGCTTACGATCCGGCACGACCAGCGAAACAATAGTTGCAATAATTGTTATAATACTCACAATAAGATATGAACACAATACGCCTATTAGAATAGAGGGTTTAGTGTTCGCATTATTCATTACCAAACCCCCCCGCTTTATTATAATGTTGCCGCAGCACTTTTCCCTGCTCCGGGTTGCGCCGCAACAACTGTTATGGTTGGCTGATTTTGTGGAATAGTCTTTGACTCTCTTGCGGCATAAAATTCATCTGCGATCTTGGCGACTTTTTCATCTGATAAATTTGTATATTCGCCCATTAAAAAAAGTTGTCCCCTGTCAGCAAGCGTTCGATCACCTCTTTATCTGATGGGTCTAAAGCCTCTCGCAGATCATCAAACGCGCTAATTCGTTGCTTGCAGTACTCGATCAGTGCCGCAGACGGATGCTCTTTTTGCTCCTCTTTGTGCTGTGCATTGACATATCTGTGTGCTCTCGCGCCGATCGACTCCAATGCGACTTCGTAGTTGATACTATCGTTGTTGATCCCTAGATTTGGTAATCCCATTTTTAACTCCTTTTTCCTAATTATACCACGATTTTTCGGTTTATCGCCGTTGCCGCCGCTCAATGGCAAATCCCTGAATGTAACCCAAGATACTAACCATTATTTAAGCAAACTTAGGAGTACAACCGCTTTGTATGCCTCTTGTTTTGCTGACTTTTTGCCAAACTGCGCGGAATTTAACCGTTTCGTGTAAAATTGGTATCGTAATCCAAGAATTTCTTGGATCGTAATACCAGAAATGCAGGATTTATGATGACATATTTCAAACGGCAACTAGAAAAATTGCTCGCACAGACCGCAAACACACGCCCATTGGTCTATCTAAATGGTCCTCGTCAGGTGGGCAAATCCACGCTCGCGGAACATATCCAAACCGACAAAGTGATCAATAGCGTCAGCTTCGACTCTCCGCTTGTGCTAACCGCCGCCAAAGCTGACCCGATCGGTTTTATCCAATCTCTGCCGCTTGATCGGCTAAACATTATAGATGAAGTGCAAAAAGCGCCCGAAATATTTGTGCAACTCAAGATCGCGATTGATCAGGCACGCAAAACACCGAAAAATACGAGTTTATTTATATTGACAGGCTCGGCAAATATTTTAGCTGTACCTACTTTGGCGCAAGAGCTTGTGGGGCGAATGTCTATCTTGACTTTGCTGCCGTTTTCTGCGTCTGAATATAAACAGACTGGCAAAAATTTCATAGATCGGTTATGGCACGATCGGCTTGAATATAAAGAGTATAAAAATACAGATATTATCGATGTGATCGCCAATGCAACTTTTCCAGAAATTGCGATCGAAGACAGGATAAACCGCGTGCAATGGTTTGATGATTATCTCACCACGATTTTACAGCGAGATATTATGACGCTGGAGAATATCCGTAGTCCTGAAAAGATAGTTCAACTGCTTATATCATTATCGCAGCGCGTTGGCAGTTTGCTAAATAATGCAAACATAATGAAAGAGACAGGACTTGATGCTAAAACATACGAGAAATATAAAGCGTTGATCATCAATACATTTTTGACATACGAAGTTGAGCCGTGGTCAAAACCCAATAAACTCAATAAGCGTTTTGTAAAAAAAACTAAACTGTATTTTAGCGACACAAACTTGCTATGCTATATAATGCGCCGCGATCTGCGCGATATATACAAAAACGATCCGCTTGTAATGGGACATATTTTTGAAAACTTCATCGCTTCAGAGATTATGAAAAATCTAAAATCACTTGCGGATATAAGCGTTTCGCACTTCAACCTCTCTGATGGCAAAGAGGTAGATTTTGTGCTAGAGAACAGGCACGATGAAGCGATCGGCATTGAGGTTAAATTGGACAAAACCGTATCCGATCAAGATTTTGCAAATATTAGATTGTTGCAAAAGACGCTAGATAGTAAATTCAAACGAGGAATTGTGCTGTATGCAGGCAATACGCTTTTACCATTTGGCAACAATATATGGGCTGTACCGATCAACTATTTATGGGAGTAGTGTTTATTCCGATATTTCTGCGGTGTTGGAGTTGTTGGAATCGGCATTGTTGGTTTGTTCGGCTTGTTCGAGCGCTAAGAAATATGCCACTCGTTCATCTACAATTTCTTTGATCTTATAGATGTCGTTGAAACGATGAGGGATTAGCTTATACGAACCGCCACAAACTCTCAAACTAGACAATTGATACCATTTCGGATCATAAAACTCAAAACGCAAATCCAGCGCATCACAGCTATCAAAAACTGCTCTATTGTTGCAATAATCAGCCTTGATCGTTTGAATCTCTGCTTTCCATAAGCCGCTTTTGTCGACATATATATCGCCCTCTATATATGAGTAAAAACGAAACGATGAATATTCTTTCATCAATGTTGCCTTGCTCGTAATGCGATAAATACTGTCGTTAGTCAAAATCAATTTGCAACTTCTAAGCCTATCAACAATACCATCCATGTCCGCGTCAATAGCGTTACCAACATACAATACATCTTCGCGCTTCAGCCCTTTTATTTGATTGTGTTCTAAAACATAATCCAAAAATTCATTATTGTCAATATTTTCCAAACCTATTTTAGCTATATATGGGTCTGGCGACATCCACAACTCACAAGCGTGTGCGTCCAATAAAACACATCGTAACCCATAAAAACGACTGCTACATCCACCTAACAATATACAGGCAACGATAGCTAAACCAAGCAGTCTAAGGCAACACAACAATGCCGTCCCCAAGACTTGTTGTTATACGATTATTGATCTGCATTGTTGGTGCTTACATATCAAACACATTTGGATTATGGGTTGGGTTATTTGGTTTCATTGTTTTCATTCTCTTTTGCTAACCAGTATGCCACTCGTTCATCTACAATTTCTTTGATCTTATAGATGTCGTTGTAATGGTGCAAAATCTTATACATAACCCTCTTTTTACTACCGCCCAACCAAGCAAATGAGACATCACCTCTCTTTTCAAAGAAAAAATTTAATCGACCACATTGATAGTCGGGCGCAAATTTTTTACATAATTTATCGGTGTCAATGTCTGAAATGTCTACACCCACTATTTCATCTTGAGTAACATACGGTGTGCTATAATAGTCTCTTTTGCGGTGCAACGGGGTTTCAAAATCTCTGATATTATGTCTATTAGCCAACCTAAACAATTTTTTGGTTTCGTTTATGGTGTCGCAATTTAGTTTATTTATATCGTCATAATTGGCGCTAAAGAGATATACAAAGTTTTTTGCAAGAATGATTTTGGCAGATGTTATATTGGACGCATATAACTCTACAATTGTTGCATTATCGATGTGTAAAATATCCTCTTTTTGTAATCCGTAAAAATTATCTGACAATATGCAGTCAAGAAATTGATAATTATCGATTTTTTCCATCATAAACTTATCGCTAAAATGGTTTCGCGCTTGTGTAGTATTATAGTAATTTCCAATTGCTTCCGCCACCACTATATTTGCCATCTGTGCGCACCCGCTCAACATCACCAAAACGACTGCGCATAGGCTGGTAAGTTTAAGGCAGTATCGTGTTTGCATTTAACACCGTTTCGCGCCTATCATTTATAAAGGTTGGTTCAATGCTACCGATCAATCACTTAAATAGCGAGGCTCGAGCGAAACATCTGTGTTTGACTAGATTCTTCAGCTTCGCTTCAGAATGACAAGTTGCTTCGCTTCAGAATGACAAAGTCGCTCCGCTCCTTCAGAATGACAAGGCTGCTTCGCTCAGTGACCAAGTCGCTCTACTCCTTTGAATGACAAGGTTGCTTCGCTTTCAGACCAACAATGTTGCTTGATCGCCATCGCGCGGAAGTCTTGAAAGCCCGCAAGCTCCCGCGAAAAACTAATGGCTATTTTGCTTTTTCGATGTACTCGCCGCTTGAGGTATCGACCTTGATCGATTCGCCTTCAAGTACATGGTATGGCACTTGTACGGTAACTCCCGTTTCGAGTTTCGCGGGTTTGCGGCTGCCCGAACTGGTGTCGCCCTTGAAGTTTGGCGGCGTGTCAATTACCTTCAAAATGACAGTCTGCGGCGGCTCAACGCTAATCGGCTTGCCGTTGTGAAACTGGATCGTAACTTCGGTATCGTCGATCAGCCAGTTTGCCGCTTCGCCTACTTGATCGGCGCTGAAGCCAAGCTGCTCGTAGTTTGATTTGTCCATAAACTGAAAATGCTCGCCATCGTTGTAGAGATATTGCATTGTTGCGTCGGTTAGATCGGGCTTTTCGGCTTTATCGCCCGCATGAAAGGTCTTTTCGATCACCCGCCCGTCCAAGAGCGATTTGATCTTGGTGCGCACAAACGCCGCGCCCTTGCCGGGTTTCACATGTTGATACTCCACGATCTTGTATGGAATGCCCTCCAACTCAATCTTTAGACTCTTTTTGAGATCGCCCATTGAATATGCCATTTTCTCTCCTTCTTATAGTTCTGCGTATGAAACACGGATCGCTTCGGGCAGCGCCTCAAGCGCACTCAAAACCGTCTGCGGCACATCATTATCGACCAAGATCAGCGCCATTGCGTGTCCTGTGCGATCGCGTCCCAGACGAAAATCGGCGATGTTGATCTGGTGGTTGCCTAGCAGCGTTCCAACCTTGCCGATCACGCCGGGTACATCGTTGTTTTTGAAGAGGATCATCTTGCCTTTTGGAATGACATCCATATCAAAACCATTGACATCGATAATTCGCGGACTTTCGTTGCCCAGCAGAATGCCGCTGATATAGACGCTCTCGTTATCGGAGTTTAACCGCACGGTAACAAAGTTTTTGTATGGCGATTCGCCGCCCTCGTTGCGCGTCGAAACTTCGATGCCCCGCTCGCTGGCGATAAATGGCGCATTGACATAGTTGATCTTCTCGGCAAGCGCTTTGTTTAGCGCGCCAACCGTTGCGAAAACCCCCAACGAGTCGAGATACTGCGCGACTTCGCCCGAAGCGCTGACCGCGATCGAACGGATTGTGCCGCGAAGTACTTGCGCCGAGAGAAACGCCATTCGCTGCATTAGCTCGCAGTAGCCGCTTCCCCACGCGGGCATATCGCCCTCTTTGATCGACATATTTAGGGCGTTGGGGTACGAAACGCCGCGAATCACCTCCAGCGTGTTTTCGGCGGACTGGATCGAGATGTTGATCTGACTTTCTAGCGTGTTTGCGCCAAGGTGCGGCGTAACGGAGACATTGGGCAGATCCAGAAGCGGGTGCGCTGTGGCAGGCTCTTTTGCAAAGACATCAAGCCCCGCAAATCGCACTTTGCCGCTTTTGAGCGCCTCAACTAGATCGTCTTCGTTGTACAGCCCGCCGCGCGCAACATTGATCAAAATGACGCCATCTTTCATCTTCGCGATCTCTTTTGAAGTGATGAGATTTGTCGTCTCTTTGTTTTTGGGCGTGTGGATCGTGATAATGTCGCAGGCGAGAATGTCGTCAAAATCATTGGTGTATGTCATACCGAGCGCGGTAACTTTGCTCGGCTGGATAAACGGATCGAACGCAACGATCTGCATACCAAAGCCCTGTGCGCGAACTGCCACGCGGCTGCCGATATTGCCAAAGCCGATAACGCCAAGTTTTTTGCCCAGCAGCTCCGTGCCATACCAGTTTTCGCGCTTCCAGACCCGTTTGTCTTTAAGCTCATTGTTGGCATTGATAAACGATCGCACGCTGCAAACGAGGTGGCACATTGTCATCTCAACCGCCGCGATCGTATTTGCTGTCGGGATATTCATCACCACAATTCCGCGCTTGGAACACGCTTCAATATCCACATTATCCACGCCAACGCCGGCGCGAATGACATATTTGAGCTTCTTGGAAGCCTCCAAAAACCGCTGATCGACAGGCGTAGAGCTGCGGGTAATCGCCAGTTCTGCTTCGCCGAGTCGGTCGTAGAGCTTATCTTTTGGCTCGTCATACGCTATGTCAAGATCGACATCTTTGGCATTTCGCAGTATCTCAATGCCCTTATCGTGAATGTGATCGCAAACGACAACTTTTCGTTTCATTTATCTGCCTTTAGTATGGTTTGGGTTCTTTTAGGACAACAAGCTCAGCGTAGAGATCGTAGGTTGCAAGCTCGGTAATGAGAGCAGCCGCAAACTCTTCTTCTTTGCTCTTTAGGCGCACATCGTAAAACTCGGTGATCGAAACGATATGCTCAATGCCGCGCGAAGCAAAAAACTGCTCAAGACAGAGCGCTTCGTACTCATCGGGCTTGACAAGACGCAAAACCAGCACGGTGTTTAGGCGGAAAGCGGGATCGACTAGATCCCAGCTTATGACGCTTTCGGTTGCGGGTAGCCGATGTGTCTGGTTTCCATCGACTAGCTTTTGCATCCAAAGCGGCTGATCGCTCCTACTCTTTGCGATCAACGCTTCGCCCTCTCTCGTTAGTTCCGTTACATCTACAATGGCGTGATCGCTGCTCCAACCGCTGCTAATGCGGCTGGTTCGCGATGCAAAGATCACGCTGAAAGTTAGTAAAAGCGCCGAAATAACGGCTAAGAGCACCCAAACATTGCGCAATGATCCAACCTATTTAGATTTGAAAGAGCCTTTGATGGCATCGCCAAGCGTCATTCTCTCGTCGGTGTTGAAACTCTTGATCGTGTCGCGCTCTTTTTGCTTTTCATGGCGTCGCACAGAGAGGCGAATCCGCCCTTTTGCAGGCTCCATCGAAGCAATGCTTGCGCCGATCGTATCGCCAATTTTGATCTCTTCGGGGTTGAGCGGCGCTACATCTTCTGTGCGAATAAGCGCATCAACGCCATCTTCGATCCGCACAAACACGCCAAAGTCTTTCACATCGCGCACAACGCCTTCGACATGATCGCCCAGCGCGTGCTTCTTGGCAAACACTTCGATCGGGCTTTCGTCCAGCGCTTTGCGGCTAAAGGAGATACGGTTGCTCTCTTTGTCGAGTTTGATGACCGCCACTTCGACCTCATCGCCGATCGCAAAGAGTTTCTTCGCGTTATCGGCGCGATTCCAAGCGCAATCCTCGTTGTGCAAAAGCCCCTCAACGCCATCGACCCTGACAAACGCGCCAAACTCTTTGAGCGCCGTTATCGTGCCTTTGACGACATCGCCGATCTTGTGTTTTTTGGCAAAGGTTTCAAACGGTTTTTCTTGGAGATTTTTGTATGAAACGCGCAGTCGTTGGCTTTCGATCTCAAGCCCAATCACCTCAACTTCGATCTCCTCGCCGATACTGAGTACCTCGCTTGGGTGCTTGAGATTTTTGTCCCAGCCGATCTCGGAAATATGCAAAAAGCCCTCCGCGTCGTTGCCCAGATCGACAAACGCGCCGTAGTTTTCCATATTCGCCACGACAACGCGGATCGTATCGCCGACCGCAAGCTGCTCTGCGATCTCCTGCCACGGATTGGGTTGGGTTGCTTTGATTGAAAAAGAGACGCGGTTTTTCTCTTTGTCGGACTCAATGACCTTGACGGTAACAATGTCGCCCTCTTTGTACAAAAGCGCGGGATTGACCGGACCTTTGTGGCTGATCTCGGTGTAATGCACCAGCCCTTCAACGCCTTCGGCTTCCACGAACATACCGTAGTTCTTGATCCGCTTGACCGTCGCCGTCAAAAGCTCGCCCGCATCGGTGAGCTTTTTGATCGACTCGCGGCGCACTTTGCGTTGAGCGTTGAGGAATGCGCGGCGCGAAAGCACCAGCGAACCGTTCGCCTCGTCCATCTTGATCACCCGCGCCGTTATGGGCTTGCCAACAGGCTTTGCTTCGGGTTTGAACGCCGCAAGCGAGATCGGCATAAAAAACTCCACGCCACCCGCTTCTACGATGTAGCCGCCCTTGTTTTTGCCCGTTACCAACCCTTCAATGTCGATCGGCTCCGCGCTATCTTTGTGCGCCTTGATAAAATCCGTCGATTTTC
This sequence comes from Campylobacterota bacterium, assembly GCA_025997415.1. Lineage (GTDB taxonomy): Bacteria > Campylobacterota > Campylobacteria > Campylobacterales > SZUA-545 > JAIRKM01. The sequence goes on along the minus strand of BNUO01000007.1, from coordinate 16,266 downwards.
GCCGTTTGAGCGCCCGTTTGTACGAGACTCTGCCGCGTTCGCCCAAAAGCAGCTCAATCTCGTCGCCAACTTTGAACAGTTGATTACCGTTTTCGTCCGTGATCTCGGCAATGTCCAGTTTTGCTTCCTGTTTCCTGCCGATGTCAATTAGTGCGTGTTCGGTTGTGATCTTGACGATCTTTCCCGTTTGTAGCTGCTCTTGTTTTGTGCCCTGCGACTTGAAAGACTCTTCAAGTAGTTTCGCGAAATCTTCGGTTTCTTCGCCGAGATCGATGTTGTCAATGTCCGAAATCCCCATGCCCAATACCCTTTTTGCCGATTGAAAATCGCGGATTCTATTCTAATTGCCCTAAAACTAAAAACCAAAACGGTTTTCGCCGTCAAAAATCTTTAGCTTTTTTGATCACTTCGTTGATGATCCAGTCGGGCGTTGAAGCTCCCGCGCTGATGCCGCAGACGCTTTTGCCGCTAAACCACTGAGCCTGTAACTCTGTCGCATCTTCGATCAGATAGCTCTGGCTGCATACCTCTTTTGCGATCGTATAAAGCTGTTTTGTGTTGGAGCTATTTTTGCCGCCGACGATGATCATCATATCCACCTCTTTTGCGAGGTTTCGCGTCGCCTCTTGGTTTTCAAATGTGGCGTTGCAGATCGTCTTAAAAATCCTTAGTTCGCTCACTCGTTCCAAAAGCGCCGAAGCGATCAGATTAAACGAGCTGATCGCCTTTGTCGTCTGCGAGATAAGCGCAACGCGATCGCCCGTTTTGATGCTCAAAAGCTCTTTGGCATCTGCCACAACCGCCGCTCTTTCGCCCGCGTAACTAAGCACGCCCTTAACTTCGGGGTGCATGCGATCGCCGTAGATGACCACAAAGTAACCTTCGCCGCTCATCGTTTCTGCGATCTTCTGCGGCTTGGTAACATATGGGCAGGTTGCGTCGATAATGTCCTGCGTAATCTCGCCAAGTTTGGCTCTGGTTTCGCGCTCAATCCCGTGCGTGCGAATAATCACGCGGGAGTTTGACGCGATCTCGCAGATCGAGTTGGCAATCCGCACTCCAAAGCCCTCCCGCAGCCGCTCCGTCTCGCGGTGATTGTGGATAAGCTCGCCCATCGTAATCGAATCTCGGTTACTCTCGGCAAGCCGAATCGCCCGCTTCACTCCAAAACAAAACCCACAACTATCAGCTAATTTAATCTGCAATGACACACTCCTCCAGCGAGCCGCCGATGGCGCTAAAGATCTCTACGAAGTTTGGAAAACTTGTGGCTATGCAAGCGGTATCGTTGATGATCATCGGTGTCGTCGCGCCCAGCGAAGCGATCGCAAAGCTCATCGCAATTCGGTGATCGCCAAAGCTGTCGATCGCCCCGCCGTTCATCTCGCGCTGCCCTGTGATCTCAAATCCGTCGGGCAGTTCGCTCGCCTGTACGCCGCAGAGTTTGAGGTTGGCAACGATACTTTTGATCCGATCGCTTTCTTTCACGCGAAGCTCCTGCGCACCCGTTACGCGGCTTGTGCCGTTTGCAAAGCTAAAGGCGATTGCAAGCGCGGGCAGTTCGTCGATCAGCCACGAAATGCGCTCGCTGATGGCGATCGCGTTTAGTCCGCCGTAGCCAATCCGAATATCGCCGATCGGCTCGTAGATGTTTTCGCGCTCCAAAAACTCCACTCGCGCACCCATATCGCGCAGCACTTTATACGCTTCGATCCTCGTTGGATTTAGCGTAACGCCTTTAAGCAGCAGATCGCTTCCGCGCGTGATCGCCGCAGCTACCGCAAAGAAAAATCCGCTTGAGGGATCGGCTGGAACGCGAATCAAGAGCGGTTTAAGCGCTCGCCTTGTCGCTGCGATCGTAACCGTGTTGTCGCTTCGTTTGATCGACGCGCCCATCGCTTGGAGCATTCGTTCGGTGTGATCGCGGCTAAGTTCCGGTTCGCTAAATCGGCTCTCGCCGCTTGCAGACAGAGCCGCCAAGATCATCGCGCTTTTAACCTGCGCGGAGGCAACGGAACTCTGGTAGTTAAACGCTCCTAGCGCCCTGTTGCCGCGAATTGCAAGCGGCGCGTATGCCGCACCCTCCCGTCCATCGATGTTTGCGCCAATCGATCGCAAAGGCGCAACGACGCGGCGCATTGGGCGGTGGTTGAGGTAGCGATCGCCGCTTAGGACGAAAAACCCCTCTTTCGCCGCGAGAAGTCCAGCGTAGATTCGCATTGCCGTGCCCGCATTGCCGCAGTCAAGCGTGTCGCTTGGCTCTACGATCTTGGTCGGCGGCGTGATCGTGTAGATACCGTTTGAGAGCGAGACAGTCGCGCCCAGCGCCTTTGCGATCGACAGTGAGCCTAGCGTATCTTCCGCCTCCAAAAAGTTTTCAACCGTCGAAGGCTGATCGCTCAAAAGCGAAAAGATCGCCGCTCTGTGCGAGATCGATTTGTCTGCGGCTAGAGTGGAAACTTCACCCTCGATCGGCTTATTTGTGCGCGATGCAATCAGTCGTTTCATCGCAGAGCCGCCCCAAATTCGTTGGTCAGTTTATTGAGCACGCGACTGGTGAGCGCCGTGATCTCATCTTCCGTCGGCGTTTTTTCGTACGGTCGTAGCACGAGGCGGAAGGTCAGGCTGTGCAAGCCGTTCATACTCTCATCTTCGTATAGATCGATCGCCGCGCACTCTTTGAGCAACTGAATTTCAAGCGATACGATCGCCTCTTTGATCTTGGCAAAGTTAAACCGTTTGTCGATCAAAACGCTGATGTCCCGTTCGATCGGCTGGAGTTTGGAGATCGGTTTTGCAAGCGTAGTTTCGCTCTTGATCTTTGCTAGATCAAACTCGGCAACGAATGTCGTTTTTAGCCCAAGCGAGCGTTCGATCGAAGGCGCAAGTTTGCCCAAAAAGCCGATCGTCTCGCCATTTTGCACCACAGCCGCGCTCTGACCTAGTTGCAGATAGCTCGGCGCCGCGCCACTTGCAAGCTCAAACCTGCCGACAACGCGGCTGATCTTTCGCGCAAAATCAAAGAGCGTTTCGGCTTCGCCCTTGCCGTGATTTTCCACTCTTGGCACAGCGTGATCGCCGCTATAAACAAAGGCGATCGCCCGTTTTTGGTTGCGATCGCTACTGACGACATCGGCGATCTCAAAGAGCGCGATCTTGTTGCGCCCCTTTGCGTTGTTGAGCGCGGCGGCATCTAGCAGGTTGATCAGCAGCGTTGGACGAAGCGCGTTTAGGTTTGCCGCGATCGGATTACTGATGTCAAGCTTGGCGCTTATGGGCGTAAAGCCAAACTTTTCGAGTTTCGCGCCGTCGCAAAAGAGAAAATGGAGCGACTCGTGAAAGCCGTTTGCCGCCGATCGCGCCGCAAAACGCCGCTCAAGGCGGTAGTCGCTATGACCGCCCACCAGTACATCCGCGTTTGATAGCAGGAGTGGTTTGGGTTCGATCGTGTCAATTCCGATGATACGAAGCACCTCTTCGGCAATGTCGGCGGGATTTTGCAGATCGTGCCGCCACGAAGCGGGAGCGATAAGAAGCCGCTGACGATCGCCGTTGGTATGGACATCTGCGCCGAGCCGTTTGAGGATATTTGCGATCAGATTTTTGTCGATCGCCTCGCCGATTAGCTGCCCAAGATCGTCGATATTTACGGCGATCGCGCGCGAAGTTTCGGGCGGTTCGTAGGAGAGCGCTTCGGAGAAAAACAGGCTGTTTCCGCCCAAAATGGAGTAGAAAAAGCGCATGCCTCTTTGCAGTTCAGGCTCGCTGCCTTTGCACGCTTTTTGGTGCAGGTAGTCGCCCTTTAGTTTGCAATCGAAGCTGGCGCGGCTGATCTCATCGGGCTGGACAAAAAACGCCTCCAGTATGATCAAACGGCTGCTGTCTGTGGCGGCAAATTCGTCGTTGCCTTTGATGCCGATCTGGTCGATAACAACGCGGCTTTTGAGCGTGTTTAGCCCGTTTTCTCTAACTAGCCGAATCTCGCCGTGCTCCTCGCCCTCTTTGACAAACGCCGCGAAATCAAAGGCGCGAAAGAGCACGCCCGTTGAGTGGATCGCGTAGGCAATAAGCTGTGCGATCGCGCTCTTTGCCGCAATCTGCGCCCAGCCAAGCCGCAGTTTCACATCAAGCGGCGCACTAATGCCGTTGTTTTCGATCGCGCGGATCATCACCGTTGCGCTCGTGTCGGGATCGCTTGAGAGCCGCAAAATCCTGCCGATTCCCTTTGCGCTTTCGTTGTACAAATCGGGTTTTTCGCTCACCAATCCTATGTCCAACGCGGCGCTTAGATCGCGCGCTAGACCATAAACCGAGAGACAGTCGCCGCGATTTGCGGTCAATTCAACCTCAAGAACCGTGTCGGCAAGCGACTGAAAGTTGCCCAGCCAATCGCCCACCACGAAATCGCCGATCGAATGATCAAGCGGCATAATCCCTTCGCCGATAGGCGGCAGTCCAAGCTCTTTGGCGGAGCAGATCATTCCGCTGCTTTGCACGCCGCGCAACTGGGCGTCTTTGATCGTCAAACCATCTGGCAGCGTCGCACCGATCGTGGCAACTGGGACAAACTGCCCCTGCGCGACATTGCTTGCGCCGCAGACGATCTGGAGTTTTTCGGTGCCGACATCGACAATGCAGACGCTTAGTTTGTCCGCGTCGGGGTGCTTTTTGCAGCTCGTAATGTGTCCGACGACAATGCGATGATCGAAGCTGATTCGGCGCACGCTTGCCACTTCGTGTCCAATTCGCACAAAGGTTTCCGCCAGCGCCTGATCGTTTAGGTTGTCAATGTGTACAAATAGGCTTAGCCAAGAACGGGTAATGATCATTGAAATTGCTCCAAGAGGTCTAGATCGCCTTCGTAAAGCGATCGCAGATCGCCTACGCGATATTTGAGTGTCGCCAGCCGTTCAACGCCCATGCCAAACGCATAGCCGCTTACATTTTCGTAGCCGACCGCCTTGAAGACATTTGGATCGACCATTCCGCAGCCCAAAACCTCCAGCCAGCCTGTGTTTTTGCACATTCGACAGCCCGCGCCGCCGCAGAAGATGCAGCCCACATCAACCTCTGCGCTAGGTTCGGTAAACGGAAAGTAGCTGGGACGAAAACGGACGGGAAAATTGCCGAAAAAGTGGGTGAGAAAGTCGATGATGATATGTTTTAGGTTGGCGAAGCTAATCTGCTTGCCCTCCGCAACGACAAGCCCTTCGACTTGATGAAACATCGGCGTATGTGTCAGATCGTAATCGCGCCTGAAAACCGCGCCCGGAGCGATCATCTTAAACGGTGGTTTTGCGCCGAGCATCGTGTGAATCTGCACGGGCGAAGTGTGGGTTCGCAGGAGCATTCCATCGTTCATATAGAAGGTATCTTGCATCTCGCGTGCGGGGTGGTATTTTGGCAGATTGAGCGCCTCGAAGTTGTGAAACTCATCTTCGATGAGCGGTCCCGTTCGCAGCTCGAAGTTCATCTGCAAAAAGTACTCGATAATCTCCTCCATAGCGCGGCTGATCGGGTGGAGCGATCCGTTCTCCTCACGCGCCTCAAAGAGCGTTACATCGATCGCCTCTTTTGCGATCGCCGTTTGCAACTCGCCCTCTTGCAACTCGGCTTTTTTGCGTTCGATCGCCTGTGTAAGCGCCTCTTTTTCGGTGTTGAGTTCCGCCGCTTTTACCTGCCGTTCTTCGGGCGGCAGATCGCGCAGGGCGGCAAACGAGGTTGCTATGCGGCTTTTCTTGCCAAGAAGCTCAACTCGCAAACGATCAAGCGCGTCCAGACTAGACGCTTCGTTAATCTCTGTTAGATAATCCAAGATGGTTTTCCTTTTGTGTGAAGCGATTTAAGCGGCGCATTTTAGCTTGGGCTTCTTTACCTGTCCAATGTTATGATCGCCAAAACCCACAAACGGAGAAGACGATGAGCATCTTTACGAAGATCATTAACCACGAGATTCCCGCAAACCGCGTTTATGAAGACGACTATACGCTTGCCTTTCACGATGTCGATCCGCAAGCTCCCATTCACATTTTGGTGATCCCCAAAAAGGAGGTGGCGCATCTTCAAGACCTTGATGGCGAGACGATGACACATCTGCTTTTCGCGGTTCAGCAGGTGGCAAAGAAGCTCAAACTCGACGAACGGGGCTACCGTGTGGTGATCAACAACGGCGCAGACGCGGGTCAGGAGGTGCCGCATGTACACCTTCACCTACTCGGCGGCACGAAGCTGGGACACATTCATCACCAAGATCGAACACACACAGCATCTTAGGCGCTTTAACCCCTCTTGGTCATTCTGAGGAGCGGAGCGACGAAGAATCTCAAGGCAAACACAGATACTTCGCTATCGCTCAGTATGACAAAGGTGAGGCGTTTCGCACGATCCACATTAAGCTCTTCTTAATCCCAATCATCTCATAACGCGCCCGTTCCAATACTTCAAAGGATTTGCAATGCAAATTGCGCAGTTTAGACAGAATGTGGGCGGAGTCAAGCTTCTCTCTCTCGGTGCGATAGCTAACTGGAGCAAGCTCCAGCTTCGCCTTCGGCTCAGAATGACAATGCAACCTCTTGTCATACTGAGGCGAAGCCGAAGAATCTAAAGACGAACACAGCCGTTTCGCTATCGCTCAACATAACAAACGCGAGTCGTAGTCCGTATTGTTACGCATAAATCAGTAGGCTCTCTCGCTTTTTCTGGTCTAACGCCCAAGCACAACGCTCAAATCCTCAACAAAGCTAGTCTATGACAGTATTCGTTGGGGGTATTTTGAAATGAATGTTAAAAAAAGTGTATCCATTGTGAGTCGTCCAAAGTTAAGAAAAACGGTAAAAATAGAGGAAAACAGCGATATAAATGCTTATCTTGTAATCGTCAGTTTGGTGACAAGGTCAAGTTAGATGATTCTTGTTTATGGCGCGAATACACATATAAGAAACAGACATATGCACAGCTTGCTGAAGATTATAGTTGTTCGTTAAAGATCATCAAGAGGCATTTGGTTCAATACGAACCGACAGGTGTAATCAGGGTTAATACGGTTGTTCCAGACATGCCCATTGCTCTTCTTGTGGACACCACAATATCGTTCCAAACACTCCTATTGTTCTTCTTATACAAACGAGGCAGATAAAATATCGCCGCAAGTTGTTCCAAACACTCATATTGTTCTTATGGTAGACACAACCTATTTTGGTAGAGGGTTTGGGGTGTGATGCTCTTTCGTGATGCACTCACTAAGACCAATCTGCTGTAACACTTCTCACTTTTTTGGTGAATTTTTTCTCACTTTTCACCTTACTCGAAATTTTGAGAAAAGGTGAATTATGAGAAAAATCACTTTATCCGCTCATGATCAGCTCATCGGCTGCCTTTTATGCTGCGCCGTTTAGCGAATATCTTGTGCTGACCTGCTCAATCGTAAAACCCTTGTAAGGCTCGCTGATCGCAGGTGCATCGTTGTAACCGATCACCTTGCCCAGCGTCGCCGAGAGCACATCGCGCAAGCGAAGATGATCCTCACACCCAAATACCCTCGCGAACCGCCGCGTAGTAGTTCTCTGTGCCGTAGTAAGGCGAGTCGGCGCAAAAAAGCGCATCTGTTGAGTGGTTACAAGCCGCGTGGAGCAGTAGCCCCGCTTCGGGGCGTTACTGCGGAGGATTGCGGGTCAAGCTCGCAATAACAGGAGGACGAGATTGCGGGTCGCGGAGCAGTAGCTTCCGAAAGAAGCGTTACTGCGGAGGCACGCAATGACGAGAAACAAGTGATTCGGGAATTAGCGTCATTGTGTGCATAATGCGCAATCTGGTATTTGAAATGGTTAAAAGCGCTATAGCCAGTCGCTTAATTTACCTTTGGCATCTTCAGCTCAATGCCGTGAGTGGCGAGTTCGGTTCGTCCAAGTTCCAGCAGCTCTTTTGCGGGCAAAATGGATTGATCATATTCGATCAGCAGGCTGCCAGTAAGCGTGTTGATCGCCGCATTTGTGATCCCGCTCACAGCCAAAATCCGCTTCAAAACCTCATCAGCAACGGCGCGATTTCGTAGCTGGGCAAACCGCAGACGCACTCGCCCCGCGCAAAAACTAACGATCATCGCGCCTCCTTTGCGTGGTCGGGCGGCAGCGGTAGCAGCGGACGCATACTGTGAGCGCTCAGCAGCAGCGTTGTGAGGTTGTGCAGCCACATTGAAACGGAGCTATTTGAGTTGCCGAATATCGCATAGAGCATTAGCGCACTGTTGATCGCAATCGCTCGGTAACTATTCGCGCGAATCTTGCCGATCGCCCTTTGTGAGATGATCCGTGCGATCACGAGCGGGTAGAGCGACGCCTCGCGCAGTGAGATGTCCGCCGCATCTTGTGCCAAGTCCGTGCCATCTTTCATCGCAATGCCCACATCGGCGGCGCACAACGCGGGCGAATCGTTGATTCCATCGCCCACCATCGCCACAACCGCGCCGCTTTGCCGCAGTGATCGGACGAGTTCGGTCTTGTCGTTTGGCAGCAGTTCGCCGCGCCACGCATCAACGCCAAGCTGCTTGGCTATGCGCTCGGTCGTGCGAACATTGTCGCCAGAAAGCAGATAAACCCGCTTAAAACCAAGCGTCCGCAGCATTGCGATCACCTCTGCCGCCTCCTCGCGCGGCGGGTCGTCAATGGCAAACAGCCCGATCAGCTTGCCCTCGATCGCCAGATACAGCGCCGATTTGCCCGCCGCCGCAACCGTCTCCTCATCGCTCGCCGCGCAAGAAAGATCAACACCCTCGTCCTCGCCGACAAAATGGCGCGACCCGATCACGGTGTGCTTGCCGTGATAGCTCGTAACAATTCCGTGCGCCGCAATGTATTTGACCTCGCTATGCTCCTCGCGGTGCGCGACGCCATTTTCTGCGGCATACCGCACGATCGCCTTTGCGACAGGGTGCGGGAAATGCTCCTCCAGACACGCCGCGATCTTAAGTGCGCCGCGCTGATCGTGCTCATCGTAGGTGAAAATATCGGTTAGCGCAGGTTGCGCGGAAGTAAGCGTCCCCGTTTTGTCAAAGACGATCGTATCCGCCGCTGCAAACGACTCCATTGGCGCACCGCCCTTGAAAAACACGCCGTGGCTAACCGCCTCTTGCATTGCCGAGAGAAAAACGAGCGGCGTTGCGAGCTTGATCGCGCACGAATAATCCACCGACAGCGCCGACTTCGCGCGGGACAGATCACGAGTTGCGATTGCCGTTGCACCTGCGGCGATCAGACTAAACGGCACGAGGCGATCGGCAAGCGCGTATGCTTTAAGTTCCGTTTTAGCTTTCGATTTTTCCGACTCCGAGACAAGCTGCAAAATCTTTTGAAACCGTGTGTCATCGCCCTTTTTGACCACCAGCACGACGATCTCGCCCTCCTCGATCACGCTTCCGGCATGCACCGTGTCGCCTTGCACACGCGCCGCGCCGAGCGGTTCGCCCGTGATTGACGACTCATTAACCAGCGCGTTACCCTCCGCAACCGTGCCATCGACAGGGATCATCACGCCCGTACGCAGCACGATGTGATCGCCGACATTTAACTCGCGGTAGGCGATCAGCTCCTCCGTGCCGTTTCGCTTGACCCACACCTGCCCCACATTGACGCCGATTCGCTCCGCCAGATTTTCACGCGCACGAAATTTCGCCCACTCCTCCAACGCCTCGCCCGTTTTTAGGAGCATCATCAGCGTTGAAGCGGACGCATAGTCGCGCGTGAGCAGCGAAACACCGATCGCCGAAGCGTCCAAAAGCGGCACATCGGCTTTGAGTTTCGCAACCGAATTTAGTGCGCGGACAAAATATGGCAGTGCGCCCAGAATGGCAAAAAACGGCTGGAGTGATTTGGGACGCAGCAGCCGAAAAAGCTGATAACCCACATACGACCAGAGCGCGTTTGTGCGTTGCGTAGTTTCGTTTTGCGTTTGCATTTGCGTTTGCGGCAGCGCGGGCGGTACGCTGTTTTGCACCGTTTCCGTCAGCCGTGCAATGTCGATCAGCGACTCGTCGTAATAGACGAGTATGCTACCGCTGATCGGACTTACGCTTGCGCTTTTCACGCCGCGCGTTTGCGACAGTGCGCGGGCAAACGCCGCAGTATTGCACCGCCTTAGCAGCGCGGGACTGCTGCGAAAACGAGCGCGCGAGGGCAGCGAATGGACGAGTTTTACGGGTAACATTAGGCGGCGCTATTAACCGTTTTGCGTCTAGCTTCCGCTTCCGCTAGAAAATCTTCCGCCGTCTCTTTTGCCGTTTCTGCCGCCGCGAGTGTGCGATCTTTGATGTCCAAGATACCGCCCATTGCTTTTGTGCATACATCACGAAGTTGCTCGCTATTTTTGCTCACGATCACGCCTGCAACCGCCCCGCCGACAAAGACGAGAGCGTATTTCCACCAGCTTCCCATTGAATCCTCCATTGTGTTTATTTGCCGAACCAAGCGTTCGACCGGTGCAAATCGTATCGCAGTCTTCCTTAGAGATAATCATTCTCAATATCAAAATTGGAACGCGGGGCGGCTACGACAGGAGATAACAGATTCTTCGGCTTCGGCTCAACACAACGGGAATTGTCATTCTGAGGCTGCTTCCCAGCTGAAGAATCTAGTCAAACACAGATGTTTCGCCTTCGGCTCAACATGACAGGCATTGCGTTGTCATTCTGAACGAAGTGAAGAATCTATGCTGTTACAGAGATTCTTCGGTCGCTTCGCTCCTCAGAATGACAGAGTAAGCGAGATTACTACGCAGTATGCCCGATTAGAGGCATACTGCGATCGTATGTGATGGATTGAGGTTGCTTCTGCTTGCGGATTGCCACCACCTCAATCTCAAAAGGTTACTTCGGTTTTTTGATTGCCACTACTTCGATCTCCACGAGTGCGCCTGAGCTTGCCAGACCCGCCACCTGAAAGACCGAACGAGTCGGCAAGTTTGGCTGCCCTTCGGTGCCAAAAAACTGACGGTAGCCATTCATAAAGCCGCCGAAATCCATCTTGCCGCTATTCTTGGGATCGCCCACCAGAAACACCTGCATCTTGATCACATCGCCCATTTCCAGACCGATACTCTCAAGCGTGTGCTTAATGTTTTCCAGCGTGCTGATCGTCTGATCCTCCGTAGTGCCATAAGCCTCAATCGATCCCTTCGGCGCGTCGGCATCTTTCACACTCGGCAGAGCGCCGCTTAGATTGACCACCTTTGCATCGGTAGGAATCTCAACCGCCAGCGCGATCGGAAAGTCCGAACCTGGTATCTTGTGCCGCACGATCTCGGCAGCATTAGCGGCAGTCGCCAGAACCACCGCTCCAATCGCCGCAGCCATAAACAGCTTTTTCGCACTCATCTCCAGCGTTTTCACACCCATCTCTAGCCTTTTCATACTCATCTCCGATCCCTACTATTTCGGAATATCCGCCGCGCTAACGGCACTTGTAAACCTATTACCGAAGTTTGTGCGCACGTAGCTCACCACCTCTACGATCTGCCCGTCGGATAGATACTCCCGAAATCCGGGCATTCCGCGCAGACCGTTGGTAACGGTTTCCAGCGTGGTCTTCGCCGACATCAGCCGCATATTATTCGTCAGCGCAGGATAAAACCCCGCGCCGTTCGCTCCCTTGCCGTCCGCCATATGGCACGCTTGGCAGCTCGCGCGGTATATTTCCTCGCCTTTCTTGGCGTCAAATAGTCGGCTACCCGAGCTAATCGAAAGCTGCGGATCGCCGTCTGCCACGAGAGCGGTCGCAGAAAGACAAGCGCCCAAGAGTAGTGTCAATATAGGTTTTGCGTAGTTTTGCCGCATAATGTCTCCTTAATTTTTGGCAACGATCGTTGCGTGCAGGCGCTTGATTGCGTCGTGTGCGGACAAGACCGCGCCTTCCATCCATGCGGGGATATACGAAGCATGTTCGCCCGCGAGTACAATCCGTCCGTCTACTTGGCAGAGGTTTTTGTAGTGTTTCTCTCTGCTCTCGTCCGTCCAAAGACCGTAACAGCCGTTTGTCCAAGGAACTCGGTGCCAGCCGACGGCAACGCCCGTATCAAACTCTTTCTTGTATTCGGGGTGGATCATCTCGCCGTATTTGAGCGCCGCATCGATCCGCCCTTTTGGACTCATCGAGGTAAATTCGTACGCATTGCGCCCCCAAATGTACGCGCCCAGCAGCACGCCTTTGCCCGGCTTACCGTAGTCGCAGTTCGGATAGGCGATCGTCGAGATCGGCGTGTTGGTGTAGGTGATACCGCCGTAGATGTCCTGTTCCTCCCAAAAGCGGCGTTTGAACTGTAAGCCTACCTTTACGGAAGCGTCGTACGGCACTGCGTCAATCGCGGCTTTCATCGGCGCACTGACGGTGAGCGGCATCTGGCTTAGGATCGAGAGCGGCAGCGTGCAAACGCAGTAATCCGCCTTCTCGGTCAAGGTTTTTGAAGGCTTGTTGCTGTCCTCGTAGCTGACGATAACGCCCGTCTGATCCTGCGTGATCGCCGTTACACGCACATTGTATTTGATCAGGTTCTTCACCTGCTTTTCAAAACCCGCCGCTACCTGATCCATACCGCCGACCGGCTGGAAGATAGTGCTCTGGAACTCGTGGAATTGACCCGTTATGATCCTGCTCCACAGCTTCGATTTGATCAGCTCTTTGCCTTCGAGAATGTCGGTCGAGGGCGTGCCATCGGGGTGATCCATCAAGCCGCCGCCAGGCCACTTTGCAAACCCGCGACGCTCCGCACTTGCGTGGCTCGCCGTGTATTTGCCGTCTTTATCCAGCGCGCCCCAACTGCGAAGCGCGTCGATCAGCGCCGTTTTTTCGTCTTTGCTCAGCGTCTTGTCCAGCGCACCCGCGCTAGCCGTTTTGGTCAGCAGCTCTGCGATGTGCCCCTGAAAATCCGCCTGCACTTTGCGGAAGCGCTGCGGCTTGCCCTCAAACGCTGTCGTGGAATGGACAAGCGCGTTGTAATTGACCTGTATAAACGGCTCCAGCGCCACGCCGAACTGCTTACAGTAGCTCAAAATACCGTAGTGGTTGTACGGAATACGCCAAGGACCGGGGTTGATATACAGCCCCTTGTCAAATTCGCACTTCTGCACCGCGCCGCCAAGCTCTTTGAACACATCGCCACCGCGCAGCGACCAGCAGCGACCGCCCGCTTTCTCGCGATACTCCAAGATTTTGACGCTGTAACCCGCCTTGCGAAGCTCATACGCCGCAGTCATACCTGCTATACCCGCGCCTAGCACGAGAATACTTGCCCCTTTCGGTGCGCCCTTTAGCTGCTCAAACACTTCGCCCTCTTTGATCGGCGATTCGGCAGCCAGCGCGTACGATCCCATCAGCTGGTACATTGCGGCAATACCCGCCGCTCCTCCGATAAGATTGAGCGCCTCTCGCCGCGTCATTTTAGAGTCGTTTTCCATCTGTTCCTCCATTTTTTCAACAATGCGGCTTGGATTTAGACCGCCGTCTTTGGGATTTAAACCGTAGTCTTTGGGGTTCAAACCGCCGTATTGTTGTTGGGGACATTAAAACAGAACTTTCGCGCCTACGCTGCTTATTTTTTAATCACTATACATTTTCTGCGTTGTATATTTTTTAATCACATGCTTCGCCAAACTGCTCCTATTATGCTCACCGCAAATTACAGCATAAGGAGCAAAGATGAAAAGGTTAGGTTTAGGTTTGGCAGCATTGGCGGCGATTGGAACGCTCTCGCCCGCCTGTGCCGCCTCGTTGGAGGAGGCGATCAAGGGCGTTGAGACGAGCGGATTTGTTCGCTTTAAATATGGCGTCAAGGATCGAGATGACGATCAGCGCACTATCGAAACACATCGATACTCTGCGCAGCTAAATCTCACGGCACCGATCGAGGACGATTTCTACGCATCTGCGTCGTTATCGGCAGATAAAGATGAGAAACCTGCGTTAGCAGCAAGCGAGCCAGCCGGCGGCTACGACGCGGCAAGCAACAAAGGTTTGTACAACGATCGATTGTACTTTATGTACAAGACAGATGATCTTAATGTCAAACTAGGCAAGTTTGAACCAACCACTCCGTGGACGGAAACGGGCTTCAACGCTTCACGCGGAAACGGTCTCGTTGCCCAGTACACAGGGGTGGAAGATTGGAAATTTGTGGGCAATGCGTTTGTACAGACGAATGGCTTTGACGATACCAATGTACTAGGTACCGGAGTCGGTGCTGCCAATGGGCAAGGCGGTTCAGGGCACAACTTCTATGCGTTGGGCGTCGTTGGCTCGTTCGGCGAGAAGATCGGACTGGACGCGCAAGTTTGGGCGGGCAAATACGAAAACATCATCGATTCGATGGTCTTCGCCAATCTGCGCTACAAGATCGACAGCTTCTATGTGCGCGCTCAAGCAGCCGCGACGACGCTTGACGAAAGCTTCCAAAATCTTGCAGGCTTTGCGGACGATACGGGGCTTTACTACGGTGGTGAAATCGGCTTTAGAAACGACGACTTTTTCGTGCGTGCAAACTATGTGCAAACCGACAAGGATCAGCCATTCTACGCGCTTGACGGCGATAATGACGGCTTTATCAAACACGGCAGCGATCTGTACTATTTGACGACCAATGTCGCGGACACGAGCACTATTTTCGTCTCTGCTGGCTTTTGGATCGACAAATTGGGCTTTCGCGTAGGCTACGGCTTAGCTGACAGCGGATCGAAAGGGTATGACGCAAAAATTAGTGAGCTGTACGCAACTGGCACATACAAAGTAACGCCCAAGCTCAACGCTCAACTAACCTTTGCTACCTATGACGGCGACGACAAATACACCGTCTGGCCGGGCAACAGCAGCACTAAAGACTACAACAGCATTAGTGCCGAAATCTACTACGGATTCTAAACCTGCACACGCTTTCCATTCCCGAACGGAGCAACCGCCCCGCTTCGGGGCGTTACTGCGAAGAAGCCCGCAATGACAAGAAAATGTCATTCTGAACGAAGTGAAGAATCTCAAAGCGGAACGAGATTCTTCGGTCGCTGCGCTCCCTCAGAATGACAAATGTGCGCCTGCTTTGCTAGTTTTTCTTTTCAGTATTCTTAAAATAGAATAACTTTGCGGGTAAATCTGCCAAATTATTAAGATAAATATAATATCATATCAGCCGAAAACCACAAAAGGAGTAATAAATGAACAGAGTTGTACTAGGTTTGGCGGCGTGGATCGCGGCGGCGGCGTTTGCGTTTGCGGACGGATCGGCGGATACGGGTCAGCGGATCTACCTAAAAATGTTGGGCGATCAGACGGGGCTAAACGGCGCGGATTTTGCCGCACAGCACACGATCGCGGAGTGGAATGCGCTTTTTGAGGGCAACGGCGAGAAGTTTGTCGAGGCGACCGCCGCGAAGTTTCCGAAGACCAAAGAGTATCTCGGCGGCGATGCGTTTGCCAAACATTTGCCGCATTTGAGCGCGTTTATGACGCAGTATGCCAAAGACAGCGGCAACTTTCCGAGTTGTAATTAACTTCTTGCGGGAGCAAAGCTCCCGCTGCGACAAAAGAGCTTCGCCCTTTGGAAACCTCGAAAACGCTGTTGCGGCAAGCCGCCACGTTTTCGCCGCACATAAGAATGTGCGGAGTCTGAGGTTGCGTGGGCTAGTCCTGCTCGCGCGTAGGTCGATGCTTTTTGCCGTTGATCGCGCAGGGATTTTGCGCAAGTCCCGTAGCGGAGCAGTAGGCTGTCCCCAGCCGTTACTGCGGAGAGCGACGATACTTTATTAACCGTTATGCTTTAGCTTACGGAAAAGCGAGGACGGCAAAAAGGCTTCTCGGCGCATTCCTACAAAAATTTGTGATAGGGTGCGCCGAAAACATCCTCGATCTTCTTCGCCATTTTGACGCTGATCGCCCGTGCGCCGCGCTCCATATCGGAGATCACATTCTGCTGTACGCCGAGCTTCGCGGCAAATTCGCCTTGCGTGAGATCGTGTTTGACGCGCAAGCATTTGAGCGCGAGCGATGGGCAGTCCTCGCCATCTTCGTCGCAGCAATTTAGCTCCACCTCGTGTCCGCTCAAACGCAAAAACGAGCAGATCGCCTCGCCGATATTTCGCGCATCATCGCCATTTGGCACGGAGGCAACGATCTCGCTGGCGTTATTGTTGCGGCGGAGTGATAGTTTGATGTCCATTTCGTTTGCCCGATTTTTGGTTGATATGATATTATATTTATCTTAATAATTTGGCAGATTTACCCGCAAAGTTATTCTATTTTA
>BNUO01000006.1 GCA_025997415.1 Campylobacterota bacterium | reverse complement strand
AGAACACATCCGCTACCTCGATACGATCTACAACAACGGCTGGATGCTTCTGGAGACGATCAACGATGTTTTAGATTTTGCGAAGATCAAAAGCGGCAAGATGAAAGTCGATATGCAGCCGAGCGTTCATACAAGCTTCCTCACATAACGGATTTGATTTGCGTGAGACATATAACAGAGTACGCTCATGCCCACGACCCCACTTTTGCTGTTATCAATTCGTCATCTTAGCTAGTTTTGCTTTATCAACGGCGCTATTTGCAAACGAAAGGAGATTGATTATCTTGTGAAATAATGTAAATAATCATATGTTATATAAATGCTACATATTTGCTATTGATTAACAACCGATTGATCGTTGTGCGTAAAACTTTTTTAGTTGATCTTCTGTCGATCTGAGGCTACTTCCCAGCCGAAAAATCCAGATTCTTCGCTTCGCTCAGAATGACAAGATAAGCGCGTTCAGAATGACATTCTCTGTCATGTTGAGCAATCCCTCGCGGTAGTAGCGAGGGACGGACGAAACATCTGTGTTTGCTCTTAGATTCTTCGCTAACGCTCAGAATGACATTCTCTGTCATACTGAGGCGAAGCGAAGTATCTGTGTTGGTTTTGAGATTCTTCGCTAACGCTCAGAATGACAGAGAGGGATCGCTCAGAATGACAAGAGAGGCACACAGAATGACAGAGGGGGCTTCGCCACAGAATGACAATGTTTGTCGGTGTGGCGATCAGCCTTTTACGCACGGTAGTTCGATGAGCTTTTCGTTTGGAACGGGGCGTGAGTAGAGGTAGCCTTGCAACAGTTCCACGCCAAATGCGGTGAGTTTGTTGCGCTGCGGTTCGGTTTCGATCCCCTCTGCGACAATCTCCATTGAAAGCGAGTGCGCCAAAACCGCGATCGCTCGCACAACCGCCGTTGTGTCGTTTTCCGTGTCCATCGCCTGCACGAAACTCTTGTCGATTTTGAGTACATCGACGGGGAAACGCGCCAGATACGAGAGCGACGAGTAGCCCGTACCGAAGTCGTCGATCGCAATTCTGATCCCTTTGGCACGAAACGCCGCAAAAATCTCCATCACTCGTTCGGGGTTGTCGGTCATCGACGATTCGGTCATTTCGAGTTCCAAATGTTCGAGCGGCATTTCAGTGCGCTTCACAATATCAAGCACCGTGTCCATAAAGTGCGGATTTTTGAGCTGCCGCACCGAGACATTGACCGCAATTCGCTGGATCGGGACGCCAGTTTTTTGCCATTGAACGAACTGGTTGCAAGCGGTTTCAAGACACCAGATGCCAAGCGTGTCGATGTAACCCGTGCTTTCGGCAAGCGGGATAAAGCGATCGGGTGGGATTAGCCCAAGCGCAGGGTGCTGCCATCTGACAAGCGCTTCAACGCCGTAGATCTTCTGCGTTTGGCTGGAGACTTGCGGCTGATAGTAGAGGCGAAGCTCGTTGCGATCGACGGCGTGGCGAAGCGCGGTTTCGAGTTCGAGTCGCGCCAAAAAGTCCTCGCTCTTCGACTCTTGGAAAAACTGATAGGTCGATCGACCCGCGTTTTTGGCATTGTAGAGCGCAACATCGGCGTGTTTAAGCAGAATATCACCATCTTTTGCGTCGTTGGGGTAGATGGCGATTCCAACGCTCGTCCCGCTGAAAACCTCGTGCCCTCCAACCAAAAAAGGCTTTTCAAACGATCGCAAAATCCGCCGCGCCAACGCCGCCGCGTCTGCGGGATCGTCGATCTCGGGCAGCAAGATCGCAAACTCGTCGCCGCCGAAACGGGCAAGCGTATCGCCTTCGCGCAGCAGCTCTTCTAGCCGTTTGCCCACCTGCTTCAAAAGTTTGTCGCCCTCCGGGTGTCCAAGCGAGTCGTTGATCGACTTGAAGCGATCGAGGTCAAGGAACACGACCGCCAGCGGTCTGCCCGCACGGTGCGCTTGGTGTATTGCCGTGTTGAGGCGATCGCCAAAGAGCATACGATTGGCAAGTCCGGTGAGCGAATCGTGATACGCCAGATGGTGAATGTGCGCCTCCGCCTGTTTGCGATCGGTCATATCCGAAAAGAGCGCAATGTACTGTTCGACCTTGCCTGACTGATCGCGCACGGAGGTGATCGAAAGCCATTCGGGAAAGAGTTCGCCGTTTTTGCGGCGGTTGATGATCTCGCCGCGCCATTTGCCCTCTTGTTTGAGCGTTGCCCACATCGATTTGAAAAACTCATTATCGTGCTGCCCGCTTCCTAGTACTTGACCGGGCACTTTGCCGATCGCCTCCTGTTCGCTGTAGCCCGTGATCGCGGCAAATGCGGGGTTGATCGACTGTATGCGCCCGTCCGCGCCCGCAACCGTCATCGCTTCAGAGAGGTTGTCAAACACGCGCGCCGCAAGTCGCAGCCGCGCTTCGGCTTCGTGCTCGGCGGTTACATCTCTAAACGAAACGACATAGCCCGCCGTGCCCAGCCCCTCAAGCGACGGCAACGGTCCGCCCAAAAATAGCGCTGGGAACTGGCTCTCGCTGCCGCTTGCTTTGAGCCACACCTCGCCGTTAAAACGAGAACCATCGAGTATGGCGGTTACAAAATCGACCGCGCTGCGATCGGGAATGTTCAAAACATCGTTAAACCGTCTTCCGATGAGTTCATCGCTCGCGCGTTGGAGCAGCGTCTCCGCCTGACGGTTGATGAACATCAGACGGCGATCGCCGTCAAAGCCCAAAATGCCTTCGCTCAGGTGATCGGCGATGTTGTTTAGCAGGCTGTGGCTCTCGGCGAGATCCTGCGCGGTGTGTTGCAGCCGCAGCACGATCGCAAGAACGGTGATGATCATTACAAGCGAGAAGACCGCCATGAGTTTGCGGTATCGCTCCGCCTTTTCCAGATTTGCAAAATAGGTCATGATGTAGGCTTGATACGCAACGCTGATATTCTCGGCAAAGCCGTTGCGCGACATATCACGCATAATCTGATTGACGGGCAGGTGGTTGTTCAAAATCTTGTGAGCGTGGGCGACGAGAAGTTTCGCCAGCGTTGCGTCCGTGCCCTTCCAAGTTGCGACTGACCTGTCAAGACGATCGACTGCTTCAACTGCGTGGTTATGCATCTGCGACTGCTGTTCGCTGACAAAAACCAGCGTGTAGCGCACAACGGCATTGACCAACTCAAGGTGCTGCTGCGGAACGGTTGTATCAAGCGCTTGAAGCTGGTTGGCAAGGTTGATGAAGTGGTAGAGCGAATTGACCAGAACCGAGTTGTGCCGTTTGAAATCATCAAGTTTCGACGCCTTTTCGTTCCAATCGTCCTTTGCTTCCGAGAGCGCGTCTTGCAGATCGAGTTTTGCGAACTCCGTTTCCATATTCACCAGCAGCTCTTCGATCTTGCGCGATCCTGTCGTGAGCGAATCGTAGCCCATCAACTGTCGGTAACGAAGCCGCAGTACATCGTGATCGATCTGCGTGTTGAGCGCCAAAAGCTGACGAATGTTGAGTTCAACGCGGTTGCGATCGAGGCTGTTCATATTGGTGCTAAGCAGGTAGAGCATAAAAAGTATCATGCCCAGAAAGCCAAGCAGAAGCCAAGGGAGCAAGAATCTGAGTCGGCGTTTTAACTTTTTCATTGTTCTAGCTCTTCGCCTGTTAGCGCTTGCAGAAATAGCACGATCTTTTCAATATCCGCCGCTGGAATCTCAACTCCAAGCTGAAAGAGACCCATTCTAGCAACTGCCTCCTCCAGCGTTGCGGCTGAAGCGTCGTGAAAATATGGCGGCGTAAGTTTGATATTGCGCAGGGTGGGTACTTTGAAGACATAGCGATCGTCGTCGCGCTTGGTAACATTGTAACGACCAAAATCGCTATTGATGATCGTGCGTTTGTCGTCAAAGTAGTCGTGCATAATGCCAAAGCGCTGGTAGAGGTTGCCGCCGATGCCTTCGCCCTGATGACAGGCGATACAGCCGTGTCGTATAAAGATACGGTAGCCCTCAAGCTCTTCGGCGGTGATCGCGTCATCTTCGCCCAAAAGCCAGCGATCGACACGCGAAGGAGTAACAAGCGATCGTTCAAATGCGACGATCGCCTCTATGATATTTTCCTCGTTTGGAGGTGCGCCAAAAACGGATTTGAACTGCGCGACGAGATCGGAATCGGCGTTGAGTTTGGGCAGTACTTCCGCCCAGTTTGATGCCATTTCGATCGGGTTGTGGATAGGACCCACCGCCTGTTCTGCGAGGTCTTTTGCGCGACCGTCCCAAAACTGCACGAAATTAAGCGAGGAGTTATAGACGGTTGGAGCGTTGATATCGCCCTCTTTGCCGCCAACGCCGATCGAGTGCGGCAGGCGATCAACGCCGCCTGCTACTAGATCGTGGCAACTGGCACAGGAGATGGTGTTGTCGTGGCTTAGGCGCGGATCGTGAAAGATCGCAACGCCCAGCTCTACTGCGCGCCGATCGAGGGTTGTGGGTTTGGCAATTGGCGAGATCGGTTCATCGTTGCGCACAACAATGACGCGGCTAACTCCAGCTTCGCTCTGGGTGGTGAGCGATATATCCTCTTGCGTAGCCGCCGCGCCAAAGTAGATGACATAAATGGCGCTGACGATAACTACAGCAACACTAACGACGAAGATAATCCAACTTAGCGACTTGCGTTTCAATATTGACCACCTTGTTGTCTGAATCATAGTAACATCACACTTAAATCACAAAACCTGTACCAGCCGACAACCATTGACAATCGCGTGGTTTTGAGGCGGACATTTGAGTAGATTTTTACCTTTCGGCATACCGCAGCCTTTTGACAACTTTCAGATAGAATCTGCGCAAATGGCGGTGGAGCAAAATATGTATCGGTTTTTAGCGTTGCGAATTGCCGATGGACTCCACAAGGTCTCCGTACCGAACTGGGCGTATCACCCTGTAATGCTCTTTGCCGCCAACGCCGATCGAGTGCGGCAGGCGATCAACGCCGCCTGCTACTAGATCGTGGCAACTGGCACAGGAGATGGTGTTGTCGTGGCTTAGGCGCGGATCGTGAAAGATCGCAACGCCCAGCTCTACTGCGCGCCGATCGAGGGTTGTGGGTTTGGCAATTGGCGAGATCGGTTCATCGTTGCGCACAACAATGACGCGGCTAACTCCAGCTTCGCTCTGGGTGGTGAGCGATATATCCTCTTGCGTAGCCGCCGCGCCAAAGTAGATGACATAAATGGCGCTGACGATAACTACAGCAACACTAACGACGAAGATAATCCAACTTAGCGACTTGCGTTTCAATATTGACCACCTTGTTGTCTGAATCATAGTAACATCACACTTAAATCACAAAACCTGTACCAGCCGACAACCATTGACAATCGCGTGGTTTTGAGGCGGACATTTGAGTAGATTTTTACCTTTCGGCATACCGCAGCCTTTTGACAACTTTCAGATAGAATCTGCGCAAATGGCGGTGGAGCAAAATATGTATCGGTTTTTAGCGTTGCGAATTGCCGATGGACTCCACAAGGTCTCCGTACCGAACTGGGCGTATCACCCTGTAATGCTCTCGATCAGGAACGGGTTTCTGCTCTGTCTGCCGCTGATCACCGCAGGCGCGATCGCCATTCTGCTCAACAACCTTCCGATCCCGCACTACCAAGAGGTTATGCTTGAGATTTTCGGCGCAAATTGGACGCGCTTTGGCGGGCTGGTGTGGAACGGCACATTCGGAATCATCTCAATCCCAATGCTCATCGGCACGAGCTACCACCTCGCGGCGCTGGACAACCAAAGGCATGTTTCAGACCCGATCAGCCCGATCATCGCCGCGATCACCGCGCTTGCGTGCCTGATGGTCATTATCCCCGGCGGCGAAATGGTGAGCAACATCGGCACGCAGGGGCTTTTCGTAGCGCTGATCGTCTCGATCGCCGCGACAAAGATATTTTTGCGCCTCGCTAGAACGCGCTACCTTGTAATGCCGATCTACTCGGAGGGGACGGAGGCGTCGATCCAGCAGGCGTTTTCCTGCCTTCTGCCGTGCATATTTACCGTCTCGATCTTCGCGGCGTTTTACTTCGCTTTTCAGAGCGTTTTTGGCGTCGATCTGCACCAAGCTGTGCACAACGCACTGCTCTTTCCATTCAGCTTTGAGTTCCTGCGCGACGCCCTGAACACGGGCATTTCGTATGTGATTTTGATCCATATTTTCTGGTTTTTCGGCATTCACGGCTCAAATGTCCTCGATCCGCTCACCACCGAGCTTTTTGAGTCGGCGCGCAAGGCAAACGAAGCCGCTCTAGCAGCGGGATTGCCGCCCACCGACATCATCACGAAACACTTTATGGACATTTTCGTATTTATGGGCGGGTGCGGATCGTCGATCTGCCTGATCGCCGCGCTACTCATCGCAAGCCGTAGCGGGGGCAGCCGCCGACTCGCCAAAATCTCATTTCTGCCCGGTATGTTCAACATCAACGAGATTTTGCTCTTTGGACTGCCCGTGATCCTCAACCCGATATTCCTATTTCCGTTCGTCTTCGTGCCGCTGATCTTGACCGCCAGCAGTTTCGCCGCCGTCTATTTCGGCTTCGTGCCGCTGCCCGCCGAGATCGCATGGACGACGCCGCCGATCGTGGGCGGATTTTTGGCAACGGGCGGCGTTTCGGGCAGCATTTTGCAGTTTTTCAACCTCGCGATCGGCACGCTCATTTACATTCCGTTCGTGCGCATTTCCGATCGCGAAAAGGCGGCGCGGCAGAAAAAAGCGATGGCAAATCTGATGGAGATCGCGCTGGGCAACACGGTGGGTCCGTCGGGCAAAAAGTGCCTCGATCGGGACGACGAGATCGGCGTTTTGGCGCGTTCCCTTGCGCGTGATCTAGAGCATGCACTTGCGCACGATACGGGGCTGTACTTGGAGTATCAGGCGCAGGTCGATAGCGCGGCGAAGGTGGTCATCGGCTGCGAGGCGCTGGTGCGCTGGCGGCACTCGGTTTACGGCTTGATCCCCGCGCCGATTATGGTGGCGATTAGCGAGGACGGCAATTTTATGCGATCGCTCGGGCTTTGGGTGATGAACGAGGCGTGCAAAGAGCGGGCGAAATGGCGTGCGGACGGGCTAGACAGCCACTTCAAAACCAGCGTAAATGTGTCGGTTCAGCAGCTTGACGATGCCGATTTTGTTGCGAAAGTTACCGCGTGCATACAGAGGCACAATCTTTCGCCATATATGATCGGGGTTGAGGTTACGGAATCGATCGCGCTTGATCCGCAAAGTCCGCAAAATAAGAAGCTAGAAGAACTGCACGATCTGGGCTTTATTATTTCGATGGACGATTTTGGAATGGGGCATAGCTCATTAGTCTATTTGAAGTATTTTCCGCTCGATATATTAAAGATCGATCGGGTGCTTTCAAAAGATATAGTTACAAGCAAAACTAGCCAAGAGGTGGTAACTACGATCGTAGAGCTTTGCAAATCGCTGGGCATACATATTGTGGTGGAATATGTAGAGACGCAAGATCAGATCGACGAGTTTTTGAAACTTGGCTGCCATATATTTCAAGGTTACTATTTCCGCCCCCCTGTCTCGGCGGAAAAGATGTTAAATTATGCATCGACGATGAATGCGGGCAAGAAACTAAAAAAGATCGAATAGTGGGAGTTGGGAAAGTGAAAGGATCGTGATATGTTAGAGGCTATTTTTTTGGCTTTGAATAGTGCTGAAACTACTGCGGAAATACCTACGGAAATTTCCGCGCCCGCGTCTGTGATCGCACCCGTGATTGCTCCTGTGATCGCGGGGGAGAAATCTGAAAAATCCCAAATTCATCTGATCGAGGAGATTAGCGGAACTCTGATCTACTTTTACCGCGATCGCGATCGCCTAAATGTTGCCGACGACAGCTTCCATTCAAATCTAGATCATCAGACATTTATAAGGAGCGTTGCGTTAAAAACTCCATATTTTGGATCGTTTATCGGCTTTGATTTTGCCGTTTTTGGCGCAACCGATCTGTATAATTATAATTCGCCCGATCATGAGATAAACTTTTTTCCATGGCGCGATCCGTGGTCGGCAGATTACACCAAAACAAAAGCGCAAAACGGCGCGTCGATCTATGCCGAAAACATCAAACTAAAACTGAGTGCGGGCGAGATAGAGTATTGGGGTAAGATCGGCTATTTTCAGCCAACGGGACCCGGCGTTTTAGGCGTAAATTGGTCGTTTATGCCCGGCACATACAAAGGCGCAGAAGCAGGTATAAATTATGGTTCGCTTTCGATCGCCGCCGCATACACAAATGGGTATAAAGCGCCGTGGTTTGCGAATATATATGATTTCAAAAAAGAGGACAGCGCAACAGAGATAGATTATCTATATTCAATCGGAGCAAAATATCGATTTGATCGCGGGATCGATATTGAAGCCGCGTATGGAGAGTCGGAAAACTATTTGCAAAGCGCACATATTAAATTAAACTATTCGCAAGATGATATAAATCTGAAATATCACATATATCTTATGGGCGATCGCGATCAAAACGGCGCAAATGATCTGTATGACGGCAGCACAGCTTATGAAAATTATCTCGCTGCCTCCTACTCCCCCTATCCATACACATTTAAGGCGGAGTTTTTGCAGACTTCCGCACCCGAAAGTAGCGCAGATCACGCGGGCTATTTCGCCTATCGTTTGATCTCGCGCTACGGTGGGGCAAATGGCGCGTACGAGGCTTGGTGGGATTTGCGTTCGGACTTCAACCACAACGGCGAAAAAGCGGTTTTCGTAGCAGCTTCGCGCGATCTTGACGATCTGGGCGCAAGGGGGGTGAGCGCGGGGCTTTCGGCGGCTTACGGATGGGGGGGCAAAAACTCGGCGGCAGACGAAGAATTACGCGAAAGCGCGTATGCGGCAGACATATCCTATTTGGCGCTTGATGAGGGCGGCTTGAAAGCGCGTTTTAACCTCCACTACACCTACTACGACAACCACACCAACATTCCAAGCTGGACAGGCTACAAAAACGCCTTCCAAGACGAACGCGACATCAAGCTCCTATTCACCCTCTCATACGATCTTAATTTACACTAACCCCCCCCTTGTCATTCTGAGCGAAGTGAAGAATCTAAAAGCAAACACATATGTTTCGCCTTCGGCTCAACATGACAAGAACCGCGTTGTCATTCTGAACGAAGTGAAGAATCTAGACACAGATACTTCGCTATCGCTCAGTATGACAATATGATGAGATTCTTCGCCTGTCGGCTCAGTATGACAAGGGGGGGGCTTCCCTACGGTGTGCTTTTCTGTAAGTCCAGCGTTACGAACGAAAAGCCCAGTCCGCGAATCTGCTCAACAAGGCGGGCGCTTTCAGGGTTGCTAAGTAGTCTAACGGCATCGGCGTTGGGCATCTCAAGCCGTGCATAGCGTTTGGCAAATCGCACGCGGATCGCGCCGTAGCCGTTGTCGATAAGCAGCTTTTCCGCCGCGCCAACCATCGCAAGTTCGTCCGCTTTCACCTCGTGTCCATGCTCAAAACGAGTCAGCAAACAGGCGTATGAGGGCTTGTTCCAAGTCGAAAGATTTTGCTCTCTGGAGAGCGCGCGAATTTCCGTTTTGGTCAGTCCTGCGGCGAGTAGCGGCGTTGTGATCCCAAGCTCTGCGATCGCAACTCGCCCCGGTCGGTGTTCGTGCGTGTCATCGACATTGCTCCCCTCCGCGACAAACGCAAACCCGCGATCGGCAGCGTACTGTTTTAGTTCGCTAAAAAGCCCGTATTTGCAGACATAACAGCGGTTTTCAGGGTTGCGCCTGATCGCCTCCGAAAACGGCAGACTGAGCGTATCATGTTGCGCTCCGATCTCACTTGCAATTCGCAGCGCGTCATCGACCTCGTACTGCGCGATATATGGCGTGATCACCGTGATTCCCATCGCCTTTGCGCCCAAAACATCGGTTGCGGTTTTGAGCAAAAACGAGCTATCCACGCCGCCCGAAAAGGCGACTAGCAGGCTGCCCAAATCGCCAATATGCTCTCTTAACTGTTTGTATTTTCGATGCATTCGATCTCCTTTTGCACAGTTTGCATAACCTCACAAAGCCGCTTACCGCTTAGTTTTGCTGCTCTGCGGCAGTCGTCAAACTCCGGCTTGTATTTCACGGTTTTGCCATCGGTCGATTTTTTCACGCTCACGCTGCCAAACTCGGTTTCAATCGCGATTGTCTCGCGCCTCATCGCCGTTTTTTCCAGCGCGATTTTCTTCACCCCGATCGACGAAGTCTCGGCAAAGATCAGCGCGGTGATTTCGCGTTCAAGCGCGATCGGCGCAAGGACGCTTAGTTTCACGCCCAGACGATTTTTCTTGGTTGTGATCGCGGTTTTGTAGATGTCGAGCGCACCCGCGTCGTAGAGCCGCTCTTCGGCGAAGGCAAGCGCTTCGGGACTCATGTCGTCGATGTTTGTTTCGATCAAAAGCTCATCGGTTGCGATCGCCCGATCATCTTCGGCGAGATAGACGCGAAGCGCGTTTGGAAAGTCAAACTCGCGATCGCCAAAACCGTAGCCAACCTTTAGCGGCGTAAATGCGGCGCGGGGCAGAAAACGATCGACAGAGGCAGCGAGGATCGCCGCTCCCGTCGGCGTGGCGAGTTCGCTCTGCGTCAAACCGCTTGCGATCGGCGCGTTTTTCAGCAGTTCGATCGTGGCGGGCGCTGGGACGGGAAGCGTGCCGTGAGCGCATTTGACAAACCCGCCGCCAACCTCAACGCGGCTTGCGTATATGCGGCTTGCGCCCAGTTTTTCGAGGCAGATCGCCGCGCCAACAATATCGACGATCGAATCGATCGCGCCAACTTCGTGAAAATGCACCGTTTCGATCGCGTGGTTATGCACCTTCGCTTCAGCATTTGCAAGCGCGGTAAAGATCGCAATCGCCCGTTTTTTCACGCCCGCCGAAAGTGCGCTGTCGTTGATCATCTTCGCGATAACGCTAAACGATCGGCTCTCTGCGTGATCGTGCGCCGCTTTGACGCCGATCTTCGTTCCAGCGATCCCGTTTTTCGTCCGTTTTTCGCAGGTGATCGCAAACTCGCTTGCGATCGAGAGCTTTCCAAGCTGGGCTTGCAAAAACGCAAAATCGACCCCCAGATCGACTAGCGCACCCAGATTCATATCGCCGCTAATCCCCGCAAAACAGTCGTAGTACAGGATCACTAGCCGAGCTTCACGAGCTTGTACTGCCGTTTTCCAACGCCTAGTTTTTCGGAGTGCGTCAAGATGTGTTCGCCGTTTTGCGATCGCATTCGTTCGACGAGCGATCCGCCATCGGGCGCGGCTTTGACCAGATCGACACAGGCTTGATCGAGCGCGACGGGATCGAGCGACGAGAGAATGCCGATGTCCTTCATATCGGGTTCGGCGGGGCTTGCCGAGCAATCGCAATCGACGGAGAGGCGGTTCATGACATTGATATATGCGATGCGCTTGCCCGCGCTAAGCGTGATCGCCTGCGCCGCCTCTGCCATCGCCTCCAGAAAGTCGTTTTGCGGCGTTGTGATCCACGAAGTTCTGCTCTTGCCCGCGCTGTGAATGTAGAGTTTGCCGCCCAAAGAGGCAAAGCCGATGGCGATGTTTTTGAGTGCGCCGCCGAAACCGCCCATCTGATGACCTTTGAAGTGCGAGAGGATCAGGTAAAAATCGTAGTTTTTGAAGTGCGATCCCACAATGTCCTCTTTGATGTGTTTGCCCTTTGGCACGGGCAGCGCCACTTCGCCTTCGCTATCGAGTATGTCGATCGGCGCGATCGCGCTAAAGCCGTGATCGCGGGCGGTTTTGAGGTGCTTTTCAACGGTTGCGCGGTTGCCGCCGTACGCCGTGTTGCTATCGACGATCGTGCCGCCAACCAGCTTCGTCAGCTCTTCGATCAGCTTTGGAGCGAGGAAGTTATGCCCGCCGGGTTCGCCCATACTGAGCTTGATCGCCACCTTGCCGCTAGGCTCGCGTCCCAGCGCTTTGTAGGTTTGCATTAGCCCGCGCGGTGAGATGTCGGTTGTCATATAGACGATCGGCGCGTCGCCTTTTTCGGCGGCGGAGACGGGCAACCGAGCGGCGAGAATCCCTGCGGCAACGGTTGCGGCGGACTGTTTGACAAAATCGCGCCTTGTGTGATCGACTGGTTTGTGCGGCATGGTAACTCCTTTGCTTTTTGTACTATTGTACGACTTTTTCGTTTGTGAAAGTAAAAAAATCATAATATAGATGATTATTACGATAGGGTTTTGGATAAATGCAAAATAGCGATGCGATCACAAGAGTAACAAAGGCGATCGAGACGATCAAAACGGGCAAAATGGTGCTGATGATCGACGACGAAGATCGTGAAAACGAGGGCGATCTGGTCTATGCGGGAGCGCTCAGCACGCCTGAACTGGTCAATTTTATGGTCTCCGAAGCGCGTGGGCTAGTCTGCGTTGCGCTGGAGCGCCAACACGCACAGCGGCTGGATTTGCAGCCGATGGTTGCCAAAAACACTTCGGGGCACGAGACAGCTTTCACCGTTACGGTCGATGCCAAGAGTGCGAGCACGGGCGTTTCGGCTTACGAGCGGCACGATACGATCAAGATTTTGACCGATCCGTTTGCCAGGCCCGACGATCTCGTGCGCCCCGGACACATCTTTCCGCTGATCGGAAAAGATGGCGGCGTGCTGGTGCGTACAGGGCACACCGAAGGTTCGCTCGATCTCTGCCGTTTAGCGGGTTTGCTGCCCGTTGGGGTCATCTGCGAGGTGCTAAAACCTGACGGCACGATGGCGCGGCGACCTGACTTGGACATCTTCTGCGCAAAACATGACATTCCGATCGTCTATATCGCCGATCTGATCGAATATCGCCTGCGCCGCGAACAGCTTGTGCAGCGGGTCAAAACCGAAGAGCGCGTCGTTTTCGGCGTTGGCGTAACGCTCTCGTACTGGCTCGATCACTTTGGGCGCACACACCGCGCCGTGCAGTTTGGCGAGACAAAGTCGGAGACATTTGTCAAGTTTCACGCCGTGCGCAGCGATGCGGATCTGCTGCTTGATAGCACGCAGCTAAACGGAATCTTGCAAGCGATCGACCTGCTCAAAACAAGCGGCGGCGTTCTGCTCTTTATCAACGAGGGCAGCCAAAACGCGCAAAAAGAGTTTGGCGTGGGGGCGCAGATTTTGATCGCTTTGGGCGTAACGCGGCTGACGCTCTTGGCAACGCAGGAGATCGCTGCGCCCGTCGCGCTTGGCGGTTTTGGGCTTGAGATCAGCCAGACGGTGCTTTTGGCGTGAAAATCCGCGTCTATTACGAAGACACCGATTCGCTGGGCATTGTCTATCACGCGAACTATCTAAAGTTTATCGAACGCGCTCGCAGCGAGGCTTTCTTTGCGCTTGGAAGCAAGCCGGAGGGTGAGGGATTTTGCTTTGTCGTGCGATCGATGAAGATCAGATTTATCCGATCGGCAAAGCTGGGCGATCACTTGGAGGTCAAGAGTACGATCATTGAGATTCGCGCCGCTTCGTTTTGGCTAAAGCAGGAGATTTTTCTAGACGGCGCGGCGATCTTTAGCGCCGAAGTGGAGTTAGCGCACCTCTGCGGCGGCAAACTAGCAAAGATCGGCGGTGAGTTTTTGCATAGCATTGAACGAGCTTTTGCCGCGTAGCTCACGCTTTATTCACCAAATCCGGTCAGGATTGCGACAAAACAAAGGAGTTGCTGTGCTAAAGAAGTTTTCCACGCCAATTGCGTTTGGCGTTTTTCTCATCATCACGATCAGCGGTGTTTTGATGTTTTTTCACATCAAAACTGCGGGGTTGGTTGCGTTGCACGAATGGCTTGGGTTGGCTTTTGTCCTCTCAATCGGGCTTCACCTGCTTAACCACAAAAAGCCGACAGTCAGCTACATCACGCGCCCCGTTGCGCTTGGCACGGTTGCCGTGATCGTCTTGTTGAGCGCTGGTTTTTACCTGCTTGTACCAGAAAAAGCGGGCGGAAGTTCTGCGAAGATGATCGTCAAACAGACCATCAACGCGCCCATTAGCGTTAGCGCGGGGCTGTTTGGAATCTCCAGCGATGAAGCGGCGGCGCGGCTTTTGGCAAGCGGGATTGTGATCGAAAGCCAAAATGATACGATCGCCATTATCGCAGAGCGGCAAGGCGTGAGTTTCGATACGATCTTGAAGGCGTTTGCCCAAGCGAAAACAAATTAACATTTAAGGCAGTCCTGAAGTGAGATATTTTGCCTGTTTTGTCTATTTCGCCTGTTTATGTTTTGCGCTTGATGAAACGCACTTAAATAGCGATATTACCACTTCGATCGATAGCCAAAAAGGATCGATCGAAGCGGGGCGCAAGCGGCAGAAATATGATTTTTTAGGTGAAGTTCGCTTGAGCGGATCGATTAGCGAAAACCGCAACGATCCGCTTGATCAGTGGCGTAGAACCGATCAGGCAACCGTTAGTTTTTCGCAGGATATTTTCCGAAGCGGCGGGATCATCGCTTCGATGGATTACGCCGATCTTTGGGCTGCGGCGGAGATCTTGCGGCTTAGAAGCGAGATTAACGGTTATCTGCTCACGCTTTCAACCGCGCTTTTGCAGGCAGCGCAAGATCGTCTGCGCTTAGAACAAAACGATCTGAGTATCAAAAACAGCGAAATTACGCTCCTGATCAAACAAACGCAGTATCAGGTGGGCGAAGCGGATATTACGCAGCTTAACGACGCGATCCAAAATCGCAATACGCTAAACCGTACAAAACTTGATCTAAAAAACACGCTAACCAATCGTTACCAAGAGATCGCAAAAATCTCGTGGATCGACCCTGAAACCTTTGCAGTGCCGCACTATCCCGCGATCGATGAAAACGAGTTTTTGCAGAAAAATATCAAAGCGCTATCGGCAAAATACAATACAAAAATCGCTTCAACACAGCATACTTTAACTCGCAGCAACTATCTGCCAACAATCGCATTAAACGCTTCATACGGAAGACAGAAAGCTGAAAACTCCGATACTGCGGACAGTATGAGTTATGGTGTGCAGATCACTGTGCCGCTTAGTTTTACATCCTTTAGCAGCGTTGAAGAAAAACGCGCCGACTCGCTCAAAAAAGCAAGCGATGAAAGAACCGCGTACTTGGAGGCAAAAAAAGTATGGTTGCAGAGCCAAAATACGATGAAAAGTACAGAAGAAAGTATCAAGATTTTGCGCGAAAACATTTTACTATTTGATTCGCTCATCAACGCGACAAGCGCACAGGTCAAAACGGGAAGCGCAAGCCGTTTTGATTTAGATATGTTAAACAACTCCAAACGGATCGACGAGATTGAGATCGAACTCAACAAGATTGCAATCGAGATCGAGCGAGCGAAACTTTTTTATGCAAAAGGAGAGTAGATGGGTAGTGTAGATATGAAAAAATTATATCCGACAAATTCGCGCAAAAAATGGTGGATTATCGGAGCGATTTTGCTGATCATTTGCGCGGGAACTTACGCAGCGTACTTCGTTGGTTGGTTTGGCAAAGAGGAGGTCATATCGTTTGTAACCGTGCAGCCAAAAAGACAGGATCTCAAAGTTGCGATCCAAGCGACGGGCAACTTGGAGCCGATCCACACCGTAACGGTCGGCATTGAGGTCTCCGGCACGCTCAAAGAGGTGCTTGCCGACTACAACGATCGCGTAAAAAAAGGGGCGGTTTTGGCGCGGCTGGATACAACAAAACTTGAATCCGCGCTTCTAAGTTCTCGCGCTCAACTTCAAGTCGCAACGGCAAATGTCGAATCAAGCCGCCTTGCGATGGAAGATGCCAAGTTGCAGATCGATCGCCTCACCGAGATTTTTGAGAGTACAAACGGCGCTTACCCGTCGCAAAAAGAGATCGACACGGCGCGAACCGCTTACGAACGATCGCTTGCCAGTTTGAGCGGCTCGCGGGCGAGTTTGGAGCAGGCGAAAGCCGAAGTCGCCACAGGCGAAGAAAACCTGCGAAAAGCGGTTGTCGTCTCGCCGATCGACGGCATTGTACTCACCCGCAGCATTGATGTTGGGCAGACGGTTGCCGCTTCGATGCAAACTCCAACGCTCTTTACGATCGCCGAAGATCTCAGCAAAATGCAGGTGATCGTGGCGGTTGATGAAGCCGATGTCGGCGAGGTCAGAGCGGGTCAGGGCGTGGCTTTCAGCGTCAATGCCTATCCAAACCGCGAGTTTAGCGGCACGGTCAAACAGGTGCGGCTTGGCAGTCAGATCACCAACGGAGTTGTAACCTACGACACGGTTGTCGAGGTCGATAACGCAGATGGACTGTTGCGCCCCGGTATGACGGCGCAGACTTCGATCGTTACCAAACTAGTGCCAAACGCGCTGGTCGTGCCCAACGCCGCCTTTCGCTTCACGCCGCCGTCGGACGCGGCAAAAACGATTATGGAGATGCGTCCGGGCGCAGGCTCAAAACCGATCGCGGGCGGGCGGCTGCACATACTAGAAAACGGTGCGCCAAAAGAGGTGCGCGTCAAACGGGGCGATTCGGACGGCACGGTCAGCGCGATCGAAAGCGGCGAGATCAACGAAAACTCGCAGGTGATTACCAGCATACGGCAGGCTGTGTGAATCGATGATCGAATTTCGCGGCGTCAAACGGGTCTATGGCAGGGGCGAAGCGGAGGCGTGGGCGTTGCGCGGCGTCGATTTGACGATCAAAAAGGGAGAGTTTGTAGCGATTATGGGGCACAGCGGAAGCGGCAAAAGCACGACGATGAACATCATCGGCTGCCTCGACACGCCCAGCAGCGGCGAGTACCTCTTTGACGGCGTGAGCGTGGGCGAACTGCCTCGCACATCGCGGGCGCTTTTGCGGCGCAACTACTTGGGCTTCGTCTTTCAGGGCTTCAATCTATTGGGGCGCACGAGCGCCTGTGAAAATGTCGAACTGCCGCTGCTCTATCGCGGCGAAAACGCCAAAGAGCGGCGCGCCAAAGCGTTACACGCGCTTGATCTCGTGGGTCTTAGCAGCGTCTGGGATCACACGCCCGCAGAGTTAAGCGGCGGACAGCAGCAGCGCGTTGCGATCGCACGCGCTATCGTAACCCAGCCTCTCGTACTGCTTGCCGACGAACCAACAGGCAACTTGGACAGCGAACGAAGCGTTGAGGTTATGCGGCTTCTCAAAGGCTTTAACGACAAACTCGGTATCACGATCGTAATGGTTACGCACGAAGAGGATATGGCTCAATACGCCGGACGCATTATCCGCTTCAAAGACGGACACATCGATCAACCAACTTGACAGGGAGCGCATTGTCATTCTGAGGCGAAGCCGAAGTATCTGTGTTAGTCTTGAGATTCTTCACTTCGTTCAGAATGACAGAGGGGCTTCATTTATTAAACGACAAAGCCAGTTTGGATATTTTTAAGTTATTTGGTTGTAGTATCCCGCCTATCTTCACAAAGCTAGAGGACTTTGTATGATCCGCCTATAGTCATACGCCACGCCGCAAGCAATAATTACTTTATCCAATTAGTTATTTTACCACAACTTCCCTTAAACCAGCACACCGATCAACTAATTCCGCACAACGCAACTATTGCAGTCATTGCGGACTTGATCCGCAATCCCGCTCCTCTGTCATTCCAAGCGAAGCGAAGAATCTAAAAACTAACACAAATTCTTCAGTCGCTCTCCGCAGTAACGCTTACAGAGGTTGCTATTGCTCCGCGCTACTTCAGAATGACAAGGAAATCCTTGTCATGTTGAGCAAAGCGAAACAGCAGAGAGCGGCACACCCGGCCACCATTAGCGGTCTCTCTGACGGCAGCACAATCAGCGCTCCTGCCACTCCAATCTGGACAGACAACAACTTTCCAGGTTGGTATAACGGCGCAACTCAATGGGTTTTCGGCGCAGGCGGAACAACCGTAACCTCAAATATCACGCTGACTGCCAAATGGCAATACACCGCAAAACAGGTGTTGGATTATCAGGATTTTGGCGATTACAATACCCCCCATCGAATACACCATCACCACCCAAGCTCACTTTCTTGACGCCAACCGATCTAGCTATTAAATAGCGCGCTCAAAAGGCTTGTGCCGTCGCTCTCTTCGCCGTTTGCGCCGCCGCCGTTTTCTTGCAGTTCGATCTCGTAGCCCGTGAGCATTGAAGCTAGGCGGATGTTGATGCCGTCTTTGCCGATCGCCTTTGCTTTTTGATCGCCGCTAATCTGCACGATCGCCCGTTTGCCGTCGATCGTAACGCCAAGCGCGGCTGCGGGGCTCATTGCGCGGGCGATAAAGAGTTCGGGTGTCTCGTCGTAGCTGATGACATCGATGTTTTCGTCTTTGAGTTCGCGGCTGACGGCGTTGATACGAATCCCTTTCGTGCCAATCGTTGCGCCGACAGGATCGATGTGCGGTCGCTGGCTGCTAAGCGCCACTTTCGCCCGTTTGCCCGGAATGCGCGCGCACCGTTCGATCGTGATGGAACTATCGGCGATCTCCGGCACTTCAAGTCGCAGCAGCTCTTCGAGAAACTTTGGCGTAGTGCGGCTTAGTTCGATCTTAATGCCGTCTTTCATATTCATTGTTACATGGCGCACGATCGTTTTAACCGTATCGCCGACCCTAAATCTTTCATCTTTTATACGGCTTTTGCGCGGCAGAACTGCGCGAACTTCGCCCATCTCAATATATGTATTTTCATCGCCGTCAATCCGCGTTACAACGCCCGAAATGAGTTTGCCCAGCTTGGATTTGTAGTTGTCATAAACGGCATCTTCGGTCAGTTTTTGTAGCGATCTTTCAAGCTCGCTGTGCAGCGACATAGCCGCCGTGCGCCCAAACGCCGCGAGGCTGATCTCCTCTTTGATCTCGTCGCCAATCTCCGCTTCGCTGTCGAGTTTGAGCGCGTCTGCAACGCCGATCGCGCCGTCGTCCTCGTCGCCGCTCAGCCGCTCGTTGTCGTCGGCGACCACTTCGATCATACGAAAGAGGCGGTAGGTGCGGCTCTCCTCATCAAGCTGCGCGTCAAAGTGCAGGTGCGAACCCAGAATGCGTTTAGCCGTGTTGATATAGGCTTGTTTGACAACCGCATGAACCGACTGGGTGTCCAGCCCCTTCTGCCCGGCAATCGCATCGACAATATCAAGTATTTTTTCCATCACTATCCTTTTGCCGCGCATTGTAGCTAGATTTTGATTTTGCAAAAAGGGCAGATGGTGTATGATTTAGGCTAAAAAACAGATCGAGAATTGGGTGGAAAAAGCGTTGATTGCGGATAGTTTAATGACGATAAAAGAGGCGAGCGAATTAAACTATCGTTATACATATAGTGGTCTGCGAGGTGGAAACTTGAATGAAGTTGTGGAAACAAAAGCAGATATTAGACTAGGAAATTGTGAAACTATTCTAAAGAAAATCCCAGATAATTTTATCGATCTGATCGTTACTTCGCCGCCGTATGCAGATAGACGAAAGCAAACTTACGGAGGAGTTAGTCCAGAGAGATATGTCGATTGGTTTCTTCCGATCGGAAAAGAGCTTTTAAGGGTTTTGAAACCAGACGGAAGTTTCATTTTGAATATCAAGGAAAAAGCAGATAAAGGCGAGAGAAGCACATATGTGCTGGAACTGATCTTGGCACTACGAAAACAGGGGTGGCTTTGGACAGAGGAGTTTATATGGCGGAAAAAAAATAGTTATCCCGGAAAGTGGCCAAACCGTTTTCGTGATGCTTGGGAAAGACTATTGCAATTCAACAAAACAAAAAACTTTAATATGTATCAAGATGCAGTAAAAGTCCCGATCGGCGATTGGGCTAATGGGCGGCTTAAAAATCTAAGCGAAATTGATAAAATACGCGACAATGCAAAAAATGGCAGCGGTTTTGGAAAAAATATCTCAAATTGGCTAGGCAAAGAAACCGTTTATCCCGATAATGTTTTACACCTGCCCACCGAGTGTAACAACAAAAATCATAGTGCGGCATTTCCCGATGCTCTACCAGAATGGTTTATCAAACTATTTACACAAGAAAACGATATTGTGCTTGATCCGTTTGCTGGATCGGGTACAACACTGAGAGTTGCACAATCAATGTCTCGCAACTCGATCGGGATCGAGATTATTCCAGAATATGTTAATTTAATCAAATCTCAAATCACACAAGGGCGGTTATTTTGACGATGAACAAACTCAATATGGACGATGTGGCACACTATGTAGAAACCAATATAGACGCATTTCATCAAAAACGATACGACGCGATCAATAAACTGAAACTCAATACGATCTTGAAAAAGAAAAATCCATATCTTTTCAAGGCAAAATCGATCCAAACTGCTGGTGAAATCGTAAAAGGTTTGACCGACGCTTTTTTGTCATCACACGATGAAACTATTTTTGGCGATTGGCTAGAAGGTTTAGCAATTTTTGTTAATCAAAAAGTATTTAATGTCTGGAAATCTGGTATTCAAGGCATTGATTTGGAATTTGACAAGGAAAATACTCGTTATATTGTGAGTATAAAATCAAGCCCAAACTGGGGCAATTCAAGCCAAGTAGCAAAGTTGAAATCCATTTTTATCACCGCAAAGAAAACTTTGAGAACTAGCAATTCAAAATTGCATATTGAGGCGATCAATGGTTGTTGTTGCGGCATTGACAATAACCCCGACAAAGGCGAGTATTTTAAAATTTGCGGGCAGGCATTTTGGACATTTATTTCAGACAATGAAAATTTATATATTGATATTATTGAACCATTGGGCAATAAAGCAAAAGAGCGAAACGAGGAGTTTCAAAAACTTTATGCTCAAACGATCAACAAATTTACTCTGCAATTTATCCAAGATTTTTGCAAATCGGGCGGTGAGATCGATTGGGAAAAAATCGTCAAGTACAACTCCGAGAAGAAAGCGGTACGCTAAATGGCTTCTATATCAAATAATGATCTAATTCTTGAAATGTTTAATCAAACGAGCAGTGAGTTTAAGCGGCAGCATAGAACACAGATCAGCACAATGCTAGAAACATATCAGTCTGTTTGCTTGACCAAAGACGATCTAATCGGTTATGCCAAAAATCAATACAGCGCAAAACCAGAGATAATCCAAAAGATTATCGATCGTGTAGAAAGTTTAGACGATCGCGAAATGTGCTATATCGCAAATAAATTAGTTACCGATCCGATGATGGACTCTTTTTGGCTTGGAGTTGAAAATAGACTAGACTTAATCGCCAAAGAGATCGGATCGCAAATCGATCAACCGTAGTTTAGTTTTTACAACACCTTCAGCGCGATCATTGCGCAGGCTTCTGCATCGGCGATCGCGTTGTGGTGGTTGGTGAGTTCGTAGCCACAGTGCCGTGAAACGGTGTGCAGTTGGTGGTTTGGCAGATCGCGAAATGCGCGGCGTGCGGCGCGGCAGGTGCAGTGAAATGTGTACTGCGGGTATGGCAGGTTGTAAAACTCGTGTGCCGCCCGCAAACACCCCTCGTCAAACGGACTATTGTGCGCAACCAGCGGCAGCCCCTCGATCTTCGGCGCAAACGCCGCCCAAACGACGGGGAAAAGCGGTGCGCCGTCCGTATCCGCCCGCGATAAGCCGTGAATTGCTCGCGTAAAATACTCAATATAGTAGTTTGGATTCGGGCGCACGAGTTCGTAGAGCCGTTCGGCGATCACGCCGTTTTGCACGATCGCCACGCCGATACTGCAAATGCTGGTGCGCTCGTTGTTCGCAGTTTCAAAGTCGATCGCCGCAAAGTTTTGCATAATCTCTCCTAAAAAAATGTGTTTTAGCCAAATCAAGCTAAAATGACCGCTTATTTTTCGTCCAAAGGTAGCCGTATGGAACTCAAACTCGCAAGAACCGAACTCGCTTCAAAGCCCAAAACCATCTCGTTAGAGAAACTTTTTGAGTCAATCAAGCAAGACAATAGCGCTATTTTTTACTTCGACAAAACCAACTCCCATAAAGATCTGATGGACTCGGTTTCAAAGTTTGAGGAGAGCGGGTTTAATGTCTATTTCAAAGAGATTCGCTATGGGCTTGATCAAGACGATTATCTCTATCAGTTTCACATTATCTAACCCTCTGTGCCAAAAGTTTTTATAGAAACGCTGGGTTGCGCGATGAACTCGCGCGATAGCGAACATCTCTTCGCGGAACTCTCCGCCAAAGAGGGCTACGAACTGGCGGATTCAGTCGAGAGCGCCGATCTAATCCTCATCAACACCTGCAGCGTGCGCGAGCGAC
The DNA here is from genome assembly GCA_025997415.1 of Campylobacterota bacterium. GTDB lineage: Bacteria > Campylobacterota > Campylobacteria > Campylobacterales > SZUA-545 > JAIRKM01. Next base: position 31,744 of record BNUO01000006.1, on the reverse strand, counting down.
CGGTGAGCAAGCTCTTTAGCGAACTTGGCAGCTACAACCTGCGCAAGAAACCGACCGCCAAGATCGGCGTTTGCGGTTGCACGGCAAGCCATCTGGGTGCGAGTATCATCAAGCGAGCGCCGTTTGTCGATTTTGTGCTGGGCGCACGCCACATCTCCAAGATCACCGAAGCGTTAAAGACGAAAGGCGCGGTTTTTGCCAGCCTAGAAAACGACGAGAGCGGCTACGAGTTTGCCGAGTATCGCCGTAGCCGATCGACGGCGCTGATTAACATCTCCATCGGTTGCGACAAGCAGTGCGCCTACTGTATCGTGCCGACGACGCGCGGAAAAGAGGTGAGCATTCCTACGCAACTGATCGTCGATGAGGTGAAAAAAGCGGTCGATCACGGCGCGATCGAAGTGGTACTTTTGGGGCAGAATGTCAATAGTTACGGTAGCCGTTTTAGCGGCTTTCACGCGCCGACCGACTTTTTGCAACTCTTGGAGCAGGTAAGCCGCGTTGATGGGTTGCGCCGCATTCGTTTCCAATCGCCGCACCCGCTGCATATGGACGATCGCTTTTTGGAGCTTTTTGCCGCCAACGAAAAGATCTGCAAACATATGCATATGCCGCTTCAGAGCGGATCTACAGCGGTTTTGCGGGCGATGAAGCGCGGCTACACAAAAGAGTGGTTTTTGGAACGAGCCGCAAAGGTGCGCGAAATGGCGGCGGACGCGACGATCAGTACCGATGTGATCGTGGGTTTTCCGGGCGAGAGCGATCACGACTTTGAAGAGACGCTTGCCGTAATGCGAACGGTGAAGTTTGAGCAGCTTTTTTCGTTCAAGTTTTCGCCGCGTCCTCACACCGCCGCCGCGCAGATGCTCTGCCAGATCGACGACGAGACCGCTTCCGCGCGGCTTGCGATCGTGCAAACGCTCTACAAAAAGCAGCTAAGCGAGGCGATGAGATCGCAGATCGGCAAGGTTTTTGAGGTGTTTTTGGAGGAGGCGGACGATGGCGAAGGGCTGTACGGCAAATCGCATAACTTCTACTCTCTGCGCGTGAGCAGTGGGGCAAACGCGGGCGAATTTGCGCGGGTCAAGGCGGTTGGAATCGATCGCGGCGCACTACTTGGCGAGGTTGTCGATGGATATTAAACGCGCTTGGCAAAATGGCAAAAAGCGGCTCAAAAAACAGAGCGAACCATTTACTATTTGGCTGTTTTCGTGGATTGGTTTTTGCTTTGTATCGCTGATCCATCTGACGACGATAAAGCGGTTTGAAGGCAACGCAAAGATCGAGGATTCGTCAAAACCGGTGATCGTCGTTTTTTGGCACGAGCACCTTTTGATGATGCCGTTTCTGTGGCGCAAACTGCGGCGCGATAAGCCAAATGCGCGGGTTTTTGTGATTGCCAGCGATCACGGCGATGGAGAGATTATCGCGCGAATTATTTTGCGACTTGGGGTCAATTCGGTGCGCGGATCGAGTACGCGCGGCGGAGTCAAGGCGCTTTTGGGGTCGATCAAAGAGCTTGAAAACGGCAACGATGCCGCCTTTACGCCCGATGGTCCAAGAGGTCCGAGGCACAGCATAGCCGATGGTGTGATACTGGCTGCACAGAAGTGCGGTGCGCCGATCATACCGCTAAGTTATAGCGCCTCGCGCTGCTGGCGGCTCAAAAGTTGGGATCGTTTTGTCGTGCCAAAACCCTTTTGTGCGCTAACATTTCGTATTGCGCCGCCGATAAGTTTGGAAGGATTGGAGAGATCAGTTGCAAAACAACGAATCAAAGAGGCGCTCTGCGACCTCGAAACTTAACCTCTCACTACTGGCGATCACGGCAGTCGTCATCGCTCTTCTGACGCTTTATTATGTCGCCAGTCCGAGTTATATTGATTCGAGAGATGCAAAAGCGCTCTTTGCCGCCGGACGGTATCAGGAAGCGTTGAATGCGGCGGAAATTACATACGCGGAAAATCCGTACAATATAATGGCTTACTCGATCGTTGAGCAGTCAAAACTCGCGTTAAATTATGAACGATATATCGCCGATGCCGCAAAATACAAAATCGAAATTGACGATCTAATCAACGATCACTCCAATCAGATCGATCGTATGAAACTAAAAATGCTGTTGGAAGCGATGATCTTTGATTATGCAAGGCTTGGCGAAGCCGGTTACAAAACGCCGCCACATCTTTCTAAGGAAGCAGATGAGTACAATAGAGCCTTTACCGATGCTTACGCACGACTCTTTAAGAACGCTCGGTGAGCGTTTTTTGGCGTTTTTGTATGACAATCTTGGGCGCAGAGAGAAGACGATTACCGTTTATCGGATCGTGCTAAATCAAGCGATACCTCTGATCGAGTTTGATCGCGAAAAAAACAAGATCGATTTCATACGCTACCGCGAACTAATCGCAAAGCAAAAAGCCACTACGATCAGCAAAAAAGTGAGTGCGCTTCGATCGTTTACTACATATTTAGAGGGGCTGGGTTATCGCTTTCATACCGTTTCGCTCAACTCGGTAAAAAAACCAAAACCGTTGCCAAAACCTGTGAGCCACAAACAGATTATGGAGGCGCTTGATACGATCGGCGGCACTCCTGCGCTGCTCGTGCATATTCTATACGGACTTGGGCTAAGGATCTCCGAAGCTTCCGACCTAGAGATCGCGCTGATTGGCGAGCATTTTGCGCGGGTAACGGGCAAGGGCAACAAGATGCGCGAAGTACCGATTCACAGCCAACTACACGCGAAAATCACGGCGTTTGTCGCTTCAGCAAAGCCGACGCGCTGGCTTTTTGAAGAAAACGGCGAGCCATTAAGCCCCAATCAACTAAGATATATGATCACCAGCTCGTTTGAAAAGGTTGGACTTAAAGTGACACCGCACCAGCTTCGACACGCCTTTGCAACCGAGATGTTAAATAGCGGCGCAGCGATCACCGATGTTAGCGAGATTTTGGGTCATTCGCAGCTATCAACTACGCAGATATATACAAAATTATCCGGTTCGCTGATGCTCAAAAACTATCTTTCTGCGCACCCGTTATGCAAGGGCAATTAGAGTGATCAAAAAGCTGATTGATAAAATTATATTTCCATTTTTGCGAGTTGCCTATACTGGGATCGCCACCTGCGGCAAAAAGTCGCATATAACAACGAGGATCTATCAGAATCGCAAGATGGTCAATGAGCAGAAACTTGAGTTTGATATGCCAAACGGAACTCCAAGTCAGGCGATGTTTGATTATCTTTCAAAGCTGGTAAAACGCAACAACTATGTCTATCTGGCAACCGCGCTCTCAAGTATCAATCAGGGCGCGATTCCCAGCGCAAATAAAGATTTTTTTAACCATCTTGGAGTTGATACGGAAAATATCATTATGCTAACGCAAAACGATAGCTGGTCGATCTACGCAAGCCGCTACGATATTGAGGAGATTGCCGATAGATATGAGCCGATCGACGGGCTTGATTTTGTTTTTCCCATCGAAAGTTTGATCGACTTTTTGCGGCTAAAGATGGATATTACAATCAGTCAAGATAGCGCGATCGCGTTTATTGTGTGCGATAAAGCATCCGCGACAATCTCGATCTATCAAAACAAGATGATGATCTACAGTTCGCACTTTATTTTTGATGACGACGATGAAGCGGAATCGACGACAGAAAGTCCCTCTGCGATGAATGATATTTTTGACGATATGCTCTCGGTCAATGATATTAACGAAGAGATACAAGATCTGGATGCGATCTCCGATGATTTCAACTCCATTGAAGATATTAACGACTATATGGGTGCGCCCGATATGGGTATTGATACATCTGCCAATAATGAGTTAGGACCGGATATATCCGCGCCTGAACTTGACCTTGACGAAGGCGAATCGCAACAGGATATTAGACGCAATATATTGCTCTTTAACTTTGTGAAAAATTCGTTTAACGCTTTTTATAAAAACGATTATATTGAGAGTAGTTTTGTCTCGTCGGCAACGATCTTTTATTCCCACAGCAATCCAAATAGCCTTTCGCAATTTATGAATAACGAACTGGCGATCGAATCAACGCTAATCGAGCTTAGCATTAGTGAGACGCTATGCGATCTTGCAATGCACGAAGCGGCGCTATGAGCTACTCTTTAACCAAGCCGCAGCCCAAAGTAATTTTTGCAGTCGATACGAAGCTGTGGCTTTTTTTTACGCTTCTTGTTCTCGCTTCGTTTGTGCTGTTTAAGATCGTTGTTTATCTATACATTGCAAGGTTGGACTCCTTGTCGCTTGATTACGCAAACGAACAGGCAGAGTATCAGATGGCGACAAGCGAAATCGAAAAAGAAAATATCGTTCTCTTGCAAGATATTGAGATGGTTTCGTACTCGGAAGCGAGAAATACAATCATCAAAAACAGTCTAAAAAAACTGCTTTCGATCGTGCCCGATCAGATCTATTTGACCACATTGGATATTGACGCAACTTCGTTTCATATTAAGGGTTATACGCCAAGTAAAGAGCTATTTGTCGTGCTATTGCAATCGCAGTTAGAGTCGATTTTTTCCGGAATTGAAGTTACATTTTATCCAACGGGAAACGGCTGGTTTTCATTTGAATGCAAAGCCGTATCAAAGCAAGGAATTGACAATGAGTAGCACTAAAATCAACAAGATCGACTCCGTCAAAGCAACGCTATTTATTTTGCTTGCGATCATGGTATTAGTGCTTCTACTCTTTACGCTCTATATGCCAGAAATTCGCCGTCTAAAGTTAGCCGTTAGCTATAACGAGCGATCGTTGATTTTGCTTCAGCAAGAGATGATTGAATTGCAGACTAAAAAGGCAAATGTTTCAGAGCTAAGAGAGGCTAACCGCAATGCGCTTACGCTTTTGGGAAAACAGTTCGATCCAGATCATGCTATTAGCGAGTTAAAACGCTTTTTTCCAACGATTGATCTTGCAACAATCAAGATTACACCCGTAGAAAATCGTCCAATACTTAACTTTATTATTAGCGAATACGATGTGAGCTGCGAACTGAAATCGCCCGACGAGTTTTATAGTGTGTTGGAGTTTTTTAATAGTTACAGCAGCGTGGCGAGCGTCTCGTTTCCTATATCCATTAACAACAACGATCGCAATTCGCTTAATTGGCGTTTTCGTCTGAATGTGTTTCGAGCAGACTCGGTGAGAAACCAGAACTAAATAGATAGCCGCGAACGATCGGTGGAATTGTGCGCACACGACACTCTTCACGAAACTTTTTTGACATCGCCACTTTGATATACGGCGCAACAAAAACAGTACGATCATTGTGCGCAACTGCGATCTTGCGAGAGGCGACAAAATCTCTACCAACTTCTAGTAAAGATCGTTCGTTTTTTGTCAATAATACGCCCAGTTTTTTGATCGCCAGATCAGCTTGATGTATCCAATCAGCGGCGACAAGATCGATCGCGAAGAGATCGCCAACTCTTCTAACGCTGCTGACCGTTTCCAATCTAGCGCGATCGCGCTGCAACGCTAGAAGCGTTCGCCTGATTCCATCTTCATAATTTTGCACGAGTGGCGAGGCGTAATCGGCGCGAAAACGGTTTCGTAACATAGCGCGATCGTTGTTGCTCTCGTCAAAAAATGGAGTGATTTTGCGAGCGTCAAGAAAGTCGATCAACGACTGTTTTGAAATGGCAAGAAGCGGTCTAACAAGTTGATAGTTTTTTCGATCTTCGATAAAACGCATTCCGCATAGTTCAAAAAAACCCGCGCCTTTGCTTAGCTGCATTAAAAACCACTCTGTCCAATCGTTTAATTGGTGTGCTGTCATCAGCGTTGTGTAGCCGTTATTTGCGATCGTCTCCTCAAAAAAACGGTAACGGATCGTTCGCGCAGCGGCTTCAAAGTTTTGCCGCTCAAGACGCGCCGAAGCGACAAAACATTTTTTGCCGTGCCGATCGCACAGCTTTTGTGCAAATTCGACTTCACGATCGCTATTTTCGCGTGTATGGTAATTGACGATCGCACAGTCAAACTCTACGCCAGATTCCGCAAGGATAAAAAATAGTGCGGTTGAATCGACCCCGCCCGAAAATGCCAGCAGGTTTTTGCTTGTTCGCAGGTTGTCTAAAACAGTTTTTTCGATCATTTGATCGCGATAAAAGTTGCAAAGTTATTCCAGCGCAAAACCGATTCTACGAACGAAAAACCCGCTTGCAAAACCATCTCTTGATTTTCGTGCTGCGTGTATGGAATGAGTACATTATCCAGCGCCTCTCGTTTTTTGGCAATTTCAAAATCCGAGTAACCGTTCTCGCGCTTAAAATCCATATAACGATCGATCATCAGTTTATCTAGCCGCTTGTGCTCACAGGCAAGTTTTTCACTGAAAATAAAAATGCCGTCGCTTCCAAGCGAGTTGTATATTTTGCGTACAAAATCGTTTCGTTTGGCGGGACGGATAAACTGCAATAAGTAGTTTGCGCTTAGCGCCGAGAGATCGTTAAACTCCGCAGTTGTTGCGTCGGCAATTTGATAGCTGATTTTCGCTCCAAAAGCTGCTGCTTTCTGCTTTGCAATGGCGATCATCGCATCGCTACTATCTATGCCAATTAGCGTTAGATCGGGCGCGATTTTGTGTAGAAGAAGCAGCATTGAACCTGTCGAACAACCCAGATCAACGACCGTTCCGTTCTTGCACCACCGCGCGATCATTTCGGCGGAAAGTTTGATACTCTCTTTATAAAATGGCACGCTTCGACTAAGCATATCATCAAATACGCCCGCAACGGCTGCGTCAAATTCAAACTGTTTATCTGGCTCTTGCTGAAAGTAGGAGTCGGTCATAGAGGTTCGCTCCGAAATGAGGAAGCGGGGCGGCGTACGCCCCACCGCTATTTACGCTTTGTCTTTTAAACCAAGCTCTTTGATCGTAGTTGCGTATTTGTGAATGTCTTTTTGTCGCAGATAGCGCAAAAGTCTCTTGCGCTGACCGACGAGTTTTAACATACCCAGTTTTGAACTGTGGTCTTTGCTATTAACTTGCAGGTGCGAAGTTAGATCGCTAATTCGCTGCGTAAGCAACGCGATTTGGACAGAGGGAGATCCTGTGTCGCCTTCTTTTGAACCAAACTTTTGGACGATTTCAGCTTTTTTTGCCTTATCCAAAGCCATGATGACCTCCTGATAGGTAGTTTTGGGAGCGCGAATCATAGCAAAGTGCGCTTAGTTTTGTGCGCGAGCGGTTTTCAAGGCGTGTGCGGTTAAAATCGTGGTTAATCAACATAGGAAGGGCGATGCTTTTTACCAAGGCGAGCGAATATGCGCTGATGGCGCTGATCGCAATTAGCAAACGAGGCGGCGCGATGGACGCCGTTACGCTCTCAAACGAACTCAAACTTTCGCGCAGTTTTCTGGCAAAGGTGCTTCAAAGCCTCGCAAAAGCGGGGATTTTGATCTCGCGCAAAGGTTCGGGCGGCGGCTTTGATCTGGCGCGTCCCTCAAGCGAGATTACGATCGACGAGCTTTTGCGTTCTGTCGATGAGAACTGCGCGACGGTTTTTACCTGTTCGGCGGCGCTGTGCAACTGTCCGAGCGGCGAAACCAAAAGCTCGATCTGTGTGATTTGGCCCTTTTTGAACCGACTGCAAACGAAAATCGACGCGGTTCTTGCTTCGACTACGATCGCTGATTTGACCGCTAACTAATGGCAAGCGCAACTGTAGCAAGGACATTTGAACGCGTCTTTCCGTTTTTGCGCTATTTCAAAATGCTTGGCAAGATCAAAGACCTTACGATTGTTTTTCTTGTCGTTACGATTATCTCGATCATCATCGTTCCGCTTCCGTCGTGGCTTCTGGACTTTCTGCTTGCGCTTTCGCTTTCGATCGCAACGCTCATCATCTTAATGGCGATCTTTATCCCAAAACCGACCGATTTTTCCACCTATCCGACGCTGATTTTGCTCGTTACGCTCTTTCGCCTCGCGCTCAATATCGCCACAACGCGAATGATCCTCTCCGAAGGACACAACGGTCCCACGGTAGTCAGCGACATTATCGCCAGCTTCGGCAACTTCGTCGTTGGCGGAAACTATGTCATCGGGATCATCGTCTTTACCATCTTGGTGCTGGTCAATTTTATGGTCGTTACCAACGGTTCAACCCGCGTCGCCGAAGTACAGGCGCGTTTTACCCTTGACGCAATGCCCGGAAAACAGATGGCGATCGATGCGGATATGAACGCGGGGCTGATCGACGAAGCCGAAGCGCGAAGGCGCAGACAGGAGATTTTGAGCGAAGCAAACTTCTACGGCGCAATGGACGGTGCGAGCAAGTTTGTCAAAGGCGACGCGGTTGCGAGTATCATCATCACGATCGTCAATATCATTGGCGGGATTTTGATCGGCGCGTTTCAGCACGGTTTAAGCATAGCCGACAGCGCTTCGACATTCACAATTCTAACGATCGGCGACGGCTTGGTCGGGCAGATTCCCGCGCTTTTGATCGCCACCGCGACAGGTATCATCATCACGCGCGGCAGCAACGACAAGGCGACAAACTTTGCCAACAGCGCGGTCAATGAACTTGGGCAGAACTACAAGGTACTGCTCATCGTCGGCGCGATCTTGATACTCTTTGCCGCCGTGCCCGGTCTGCCCACGCTCTCGCTGGGCTTTGTCGGGATATGCTTTTTGCTGATGGCGCTTTTGATCAGCGATTCGCAAGATGGGGCGATCAGCTCGTATTTCAAATCCAAAGTTCCTATGCTTGCCGAACTATCCAAAGGCGCAGCGGCGGGCGGTACGCAAGCGCAGAAGGCGGCGAAAACGGCGGGCAAGGAGCAGCCCAAACCCAAAGAAAAGAGCGCCGAAGAGCAGCGTGTCGAAGAGGAAAAAGCGCTGGGCGAAATCCTTCGCGTCGAACATTTGCAGCTTGATGTGGGCTATCAGCTCATTAAACTTGCCGACAAAAATCAGGGCGGCGATCTGCTCGTGCGAATCCGCGCAATGCGCAAAAAGATCGCAAGCGAATACGGTTTTGTGATGCCGCAGGTGCGTATTTGCGATAACCTCCAGCTTGAGCCAAACACATACGAAATTCGCCTAAAGGGGGTTACGATCGGTTCGGGGCAGGTCTATCCGGGTCAGTTTCTGGCGATGAATAGCGGACTGGTGATCGAAGAGATCGACGGCACGCCAACCAAAGAGCCTGCGTTTGGACTTGACGCGATCTGGATTCACCCAAGCAAGAAAAACGATGCAACCGTCAAGGGCTATACGATCGCCGATTCTGCGACGATCGTTACAACGCACATTACGGAGCTGGTCAAGAAATACGCAGAGGATATGCTCACCCGCCAAGATGTGCAAAAGCTTATCGAGTCTCTCAAAAAAGATTACCCCGTTGTAGTCGAGGACGCGCTCAAAGCCTCCGGAGGAATTGGACTGGTGCAAAAGGTGCTCAAAGAGCTGCTGCACGAGGGGATTCCGATCCGCGATATGCTCACGATTATGGAGACGATCGCAGATATTGCGCAGCCAAACTTCTCGGCGGATATTTTGACCGAAAATGTGCGGACACATCTGGCGCGAACGATCACGAGTTTATACAAAGACGAATCTGGCAAGGTGCGGATCGTGGTTTTAGATATGGCAACCGAACAGCGGATGCTGAGCAAACTCAAAGATCGCGGCGGAATGCGCGAGCTGCAACTAAGCGTTGGCGAGATCAACGCCTTTGCCAACGCCACGCGCGCAAAAAAGAACGAGCTGCTTGAACGGGGGATCGCGCAGATGATCTACTGGGTGGACATAGCGGTTCGCAAATCGCTTGCCGAAATATGTGAGCGATACGGTCTTGATGTGGTGGTCTTGAGCCACGCAGAACTCGATCCGAGCGCGACATTTGAGGTGGTGGGCACGGTAAATATCAACGAAACGGCGTAATTTATAATGAACTGTGTGGCACAATGAATGCGCTTAAACAACCTCACTAAAAAGGAAGTGGTATGGACGAAATAGCGGCAGTTACAAACCCTGACGCGGCGTATCAGGTCTTTGAAGCGGTAAAGATTATGGTCGTGGGAATGGTAACGGTGTTTTCATTCTTGGTGTTTATGATCTTTTTTCTCAAAGCGCAGGGGGCGTTCCTCACACGCTTTTTTCCACAAAAGCCTCTCCCTCTCGTCCCTATACCCACCAATGACGCTTCATCTCTCGACATCAAAGACCCCACGCTTCATCAGGTGATTTTAGCGGCAATCGGCGAACACACTAAACGCAAGAAAGGTTAATCAATGGCAAAAAAGATCATTCAGGTAATGGACACAAGCTACCGAGACGGTTTCCAATCGGTTTTTGGCGCACGGGTTTTGATGGACGATTTTCTTCCGACGATTCAGTCGGCTGTCGATGCCGGCATTCGGCACTTTGAGATGGGCGGCGGCGCACGGTTTCAGTCGCTCTTTTTCTACCTAAACGAAAACGCCTTCGAGATGATGGACAAGTTTCGTGCGATCGTAGGCGATGGGATCAACCTGCAAACGCTTGCGCGAGGCGTGAACTATGTGGGGCTGGATACGGGTTCGCGCGAGATTATCGATCTGCACGCGCAACTGTTCAAAAAGCACGGCATTAGCACAATCCGCAACTTTGACGCGCTAAACGATGTACGAAACTTGGAGTACTCGGCAAAGGCGATCAAGAACGCGGGGCTAAAGCACGAAATGACCGTAACGGTGATGGATCTGCCTCCGGGTTGTACGGGTGCGCACGACGCGGCGTTTTATGAAAAAACCTTGCGTAGTTTCCTTGACGGCGGCATTCCGTATGACTCGGTTGTCTTCAAAGACGCTTCGGGCACGGCAAATCCGCAGAAAGTACACGAGACGATCAAAATGGCTCGCAAACTGCTGGGCAAAGATATGGAAATCCGCTATCACACCCACGAAACGGCGGGGATCGGCTTGGCGTGTTATCTCGCGGCGATCGAAGCAGATGTCGATGGGATCGACCTTGACCGCGAACCTGTCAGCGGCGGCACGGCGCACACCGACATTTTGGTGATGGCTCACGCGCTGCGCGGCAGAGAGTACGCGCTGGGTAACGATCTGGGCGAGGAGCTTAAACTCGACAAGGTACTTGAGAGCGAAATGATCCTCAAAGAGGCGCTGAAAGATTACTTTATCCCGCCCGAAGCGACGCAGGTTTCAGCGGTGATCCAGTACTCGCCAATGCCCGGTGGCGCATTGACGGCAAATACGCAGATGATGCGCGACAACAACAGCTTGGACAAGTTCCCGGCAGTGATCGCCGAAATGCGCGAAGTGGTTGAAAAGGGCGGCTACGGCACTTCGGTTACGCCCGTCAGCCAGTTTTACTTCCAGCAGGCGTACAACAATGTACTGCTTGGCAAATGGAAGAAGATCGCCGATGGTTACGGTCGTATGGTGCTGGGCTACTTTGGCAAAACCCCCGTTGAACCCGACAAAGAGATTGTCGCTCTTGCCGCTGAACAGCTCAAACTTCAGCCCACGACTGAAAACGCGGTTGATATTGCCGATCGCGACGAGAAGAAATCGAGCAAATGGGCGCGATCGCAGCTTCAAAAAGAAAATCTGCCGATCACCGATGAAAATGTGTTTATCGTACTTGCCTGCGGCGCAAAGGGGATCAGCTACCTCAAGGGCGATATGGTTGCCCATGTTCGCAGAAATAGCGATGTGGCAGTCAGCGATGGCAAACCGCACGAATACACGGTCAATGTTGCCGGCAACAACTACTTTGTTACCGTTGCGGACGGCAAGATCGCATCGCTTGCGGCAGCGGCGGCTCCGGCTGTGGCGGCAGCGCCTGTGGCAGTTGCAACGCCAAGCGCAGCGGCGGCACCTGCGGCGGGCGGTTATACGCTGCTCGCTCCAATGCCGGGCACAATCTCAAAACTGCTGGTCAAAGTCGGTCAGAGCGTTAAAGAGGGGCAGGCGGTGTTACAAATGGAAGCGATGAAGATGGAAAACGAGATCGTAACTGAAAAAAGCGGCGCGATCACGGCGATCCTTGTAACCGAAGGTCAGAGCGTTGCAACCGGTCATCCGTTGATCACGGTTGGTTGAGGTGATGATAATGAAAAAGATTTTGTTATCGCTCCTGCTTTTGACGGCTCTGGCTCTGCCGTCGTTTGCCTTGGCGCCCAGTGCGCCGCAGGCAAGCGCGACAAGCGAATCGTCGGATAACGAGTATGTTGTCAAGTCGCTTGGCGATATGTTCATAGGACTGCTTGACAGCACGGGCGTCAAGGCGCTCACCGTCTCCGATCCCAATCTCAAGAACGAGTTTGGCAAACCTGTCAGCCCGTTTGCGCAGACTTGGGGCAGATTGGTGATGTTCTTACTCTGCTTTGTACTGCTGTACTTGGGGATTGTCAAAGAGTTTGAGCCGTTGCTACTCATTCCGATCGCCTTTGGCGGCATACTTGCCAATGTTCCGATCGCCGAGATTGCGGGTCCAAACGGTCTTTTGGGCATTTTGTACAACATGGGGATCGCAACCGGTCTGTTTCCGCTGCTGATCTTTATGGGCGTTGGAGCGATGACCGATTTCGGACCGCTGCTGGCAAACCCAAAAACCGCGCTTTTGGGCGGTGCGGCGCAGTTTGGGATCTTTGGAACGCTCGTTGGCGCGGTTGCGCTTTCGCAGGCGTTTTCAGGTTTCGATCTCTTTAGCTTTACGCTCAAAGACGCGGCGGCGATCAGCATTATCGGCGGAGCGGACGGTCCCACTTCGATCTTTGTCGCCTCTCGTTTGTCGCCCGAACTACTAGGCGCGATCGCGGTTGCGGCGTACTCCTATATGGCGCTTGTACCGCTGATTCAACCTCCGATTATGCGTGCGCTAACGACCAAAAAAGAGCGCGAAATCAAGATGACGCAGCTTCGCGAAGTGAGCAAAACCGAGAAGATTTTGTTCCCGATCTCACTTGTCGTTCTCTGCACGCTCTTTCTGCCCGATGCCGCGCCGCTGCTGGGTGCGTTGGCGTTTGGTAACTTGGCAAGAGAGTGCGGCGTGGTTGAGCGGATCAACAACACTCTGCAAAACTCGCTTCTCAACATCATTACGATCTTTTTGGGTCTCGCGGTCGGTTCAAAACTTGCCTCCGATAAGTTTTTGATTCCCGAAACGCTGGTGATCGTCATTTTGGGTCTGATCGCCTTTTCGTTCGGAACGGCGGGCGGCGTGATTATGGCGAAGATTATGAACCTCTTTAGCAAGAACAAGATCAACCCATTGATCGGTTCTGCGGGCGTTTCGGCTGTGCCGATGGCGGCGCGTGTTTCGCAAAAAGAGGCGCTAAAGGCAAATCCGCATAACTTTGTGCTAATGCACGCGATGGGACCGAATGTCTCAGGCGTGATCGGCTCTGCTGTTGCGGCGGGCGTTTTGCTTTCTATCTTCTAGCTTCAAAAATGGACTGGTTTTTGCTACAAAAATAGTATGAAACCAGTTCATATCCTCCATATTTTCCTACTCGTGTGTGCGGCGTGTTACGCAGAGCCAAGTATGGTTTCGCGCAGCGATTTTGCGGACTTTTACTTCTCCGATCAGCTCAAGGAGCAGATTCGTAGCGATATATTGCGTGAAGTCAATGTCTCGTTTGAGGAGGCAAAAGCGGATCTCTTTGAACAGGTGAAAAATGAGAGCGAGCGCCACCGCAGGGTCTATGTTGCGCAGGCGGAGGAGCTGACGAGGCAACTGCTGAAATTGCGCGAGGAGCTGGACTTTATCCGCGAGCTTGTCGTTGATGCCAACTACCAGCGAAACAGCAACGACGATATAGTCTCGAACCTGCAAAAGCGGTTTGACGCGCTGGAGATTCAGTTGCGAACCATCGAAGAGAAGGCGCTTGGCAAGGAGTCTGCACCCGAAATTCCGGCTGGCGGCAGAAAACTATAAACTAAACGATTAACAGTACACCCGTCATGTTGAGGGAGTGCAACGACCGAAGAATCTCATCGCCTTGTCATACTGAGGCGAAGCCGAAGTATCTCTATCCGTCTATGAGATTCTTCACTTCGCTCAGAATGACAATCCCTGTCATACTGAGCGTTAGCGAAGTATCTGGGTATTTAGATTCTTCACTTCGTTCAGAATGACAGGGGTGGGTGTGTAACGCCTCACTTCTCATGCATAGCAAAAACTCCGTCCCAGTCGGTAGCGGGTGGGGTGCGCAAGAATTCGCGCGATCGTTCCAAAAAGAGTGCGGCGGGTTTGTCCTCCGCGGCAAACGCCAAAATCGCCTCAAAAGCCGCAGCCGCCGCCTGATAATCGCGGTTTTCAAACACGATCAGCGCCTCGTCAAATCGCTCCACCAGCTCGCGCTCTTTGGGCGTAGCAGCAGCGGCGGTGTTGATCAGCTCGTAAATTCGCGCGGACGCGCTAAAACCCACGACCCGCACGCGATCCAGCCGCCGTACCAAAAGCCCCTCGCCCGCCGCCGCAAGCGTAGCTTCGGTGGTCAAAATCTGCGTCCCGTAGTACTTATTGACCCCTTCGAGGCGCGAGGCGAGATTGACCTCGTTGCCCATAATTGTATAGTTCATCTTCTGCTCGCTGCCCATATTTCCTACAATCATATTGCCGCTATTTATACCAATGCGGGTGAAAAGGCGGATGTTGCTCAGTCCCTTTTCGTGCAGCGTTTCGTTGATCTCGCTCTCTTTGAGCCTCATCTCGATCGCGGCGGTACAAGCGCTCAAAGCGTGGTTTGATAGCGCAAGCGGCGCACCGAAAAAGCCGATGACCGCGTCGCCCACATACTTGTCGATCGTGCCCTTGTGATCTAAAATGACATTACTAATTCCGGAAAGATAGATGTTTAACAGCTTGACGAGGTCTCGCGGATCGAGCGTTTCGGCGATCGGGGTGAAGCTGCGAATATCGGTAAAAACCGCCGTAACATTGCGCATAGAGCCGCCCAGTTGCAAGCGCGACGGATCGCTCATCACCTCGTCGATCACCTCGTCGGAAACATAAGTTGAGAAGGCTTTTCTGAGGTTTGCGTTGTAGTATTCCAGCGCCTTTTGCTGCTCCTCAAGTGCGCGTTTTTGGCTCTCGATCAGCAGATGTATGTCAAGCCGCTTGATCAGCAGCGCGGGCACAAACGGCTTCGTAATGTAGTCGATCGCGCCCATCGACAGCCCGTCAAGCTCGTTGCTCGCCTCGCTTTTTGCGGTGAGGAAAATGACGGGAATCTCTCTAAACTCCTCGCTCTCTTTGAGGAGCTTGATCGCCTCGTAGCCGTTCATTTCGGGCATCTCAATGTCGAGCAAAAGCAGATCGGGGCGGTGCTTTTCCAGTAGCGCAAACATCTTTTTCGCCGAAGGCGCGGTAAAAACGCTGTACTTTTCGCTCAAAACCTGCACGCCGTTGATCAAATTCGTCGGGTTGTCATCGACGAGCATAATCAATTTTCGTTCGTTTTCCATCATCTCTCCTTTATTGTTTTGAACTTGTTATGAGCTTGTCGATCGCACGGATTGCCTCTTCAAACTCCGTCATTAAAACCGCAGTTGAAATCTGATTTAGCAGCTCTTTTGTGGGTTGATCAAATGGCTGATTTTCCAGATCGTTTAATAGTGTGCGGATCGCTCCAATGTCTTCACTTGTTAGTGCGCTTAGTAGATCGTTAAATACCGCACTATGATCACCGATCGCTACTGTTTCTGTTTGTGCGTCTGACTTTTCGGTAAGCATATCTGCGATCGTCTTTGATAGTTTTGCTAGATCGTTGTGAAATTGTGTGATCGTGCGGTTGATCGCCTGCATATCACCCGCTTTTCCAGCAGTTTCTAGTTTCGCCGCAAGCTCTGAAAGTGCATTAGCTCCGATCGTAGCCGCTGCGCTTTTAAGAGCGTGGGCATTGACGGCGAAAAGAGGCAGTTCATCGGTAGTTGGAGTGTGATCGAAAAGAGACAATCGCTCTAATGCGTCCTTGCTAAACGATCGCAGAATCTTCTCGTATCCTGTTTCGCTTCCGCCTGTCATCTCAATGCCCCGTTTGGTATCAACTCCGATCTTCACAAGCTGATCGTAACTGCCTGCTGGTTTCACAGGTGTTGGAGCTACTTCGTCCGATCGCAACCGTTTCTCTTTTGGAATCCACTTGGAGATGATCTCATCGAGTTTGGACATTTCGATCGGCTTTGCCAGATAGTCGCTGAAACCTTTTTGTAAAAACATCTCTTTCATTCCGCTGATCGCATTAGCTGTCAATGCTACGATCGGAACGCTGCGGTAGTAGGTGGTTTGCGATATATCGCCTTTGAGCGCACGAATTGCCGCTGTCGCTTCGATCCCGTCCATCTCTGGCATCATATGATCCATAAAGATAATGTCATATTTGTGTTCGGTTGCAAGCGCGATCGCCTCTTTGCCGCTTGCGCAGGTGTTGATCACCATATGATAGGGGGACATTAAACCTTCTGCTACAACAAGGTTTGTTGGCACATCATCGACGATCAGCACTCGTGCGCTAGGAGCGATGAAACGAACGATCGTATCCTTTCGCTCTGCGCTGACTGTCGCTCCGATCTCGCCATTAAGAAGCCTTGCGATCGAAAGTGGGTTGATCGGCATGATGATGGTTCTGCCGCACTCTTGCGAGATGTATTCGCCCTGCACCAAAAGCGTCAGCGTAACGCCCTCGCCAACCCCCGACTGCTCTATCAGCACTCTCGCGTTTTCAAAAAGCGGTTGCCTAACCAGCACAAATAGGTGCGCCATTGACGGTTTCTTGCGCAAAATCTCGGACAGCTCTCCCAGACGAGCGGCGACGCGGCAGGCAACGCCCAGCGATTCGACCGAATATGAGAGCGCACCGGAGTAGCTGCTCTCGGTCTCGTAGATGGCAACCATTTTGGTTTCAGGCACTTTGACCGCCGCAAACGGCGTGCTGTTCCTGATCTCCTGCGGGATCGACGCCGTGAAAACCGAACCGTTGCCATAGACGCTATCGACTTGTATATCGCCGCCCATCAAACGGCAGAGGTTACGCGCGATCGCCAGCCCCAGCCCCGTGCCCTGTACGCTGCGATTGGTCTCTTCATCAACGCGGCTGAAATCGCCAAAGAGTTTATCGATGTCATCGGCTTTGATCCCAACGCCCGTATCGGCAACCTCAAAGTGCACTAGCAGCCTCTCGCCTTCGATCGCCTCCGAGCGAACGCCAAAGGTGATAAACCCTTTTTGCGTGTATTTAGCGGCGTTGGAGAGAAGATTGAGCAGTACCTGCCGTAGCCGCGCCTCATCGCCTACAAAACTCGTCGGCAGCTTCGCGTCAATGCGCGTTAGGAGCGTAACGGCGGCGTTGTCGGCAAGGCGCGATTGAATGATATTGATACAGTCGTTGATCACAGACGCAAAGAGATATTCGCGCGAAACAATGTCCAGCTTGCCCGATTCGATCTTGGAAAAATCCAGAATGTCGTTGATGATCGTCAAAAGGCTCTGCCCTGCCGATTTGATACCAGAGATCAGCTCTACGGTTTTGGGCGGATTTTCTTCGCGCAGCGCAAGCTCGCTCATACCGATCACCGCGTTCATCGGCGTACGAATATCGTGGCTCATTCGCGCCAGAAACGAGGATTTCGATCGGCTCTCTTCATCGCTTCTCATCTTTTCGGCGGCAATTCGCAGCAGCACAAAACTAAGCGCCGCAGCAAGCAGCAGCCCCAAAACCGAGAGCGCCGCAACGCCGAAGTACATATCGCGGTAGAACTGCGCGTGCGGCGTTACCAGCCCGATGTACCAGCCGTTGAAAATCTTGCGGAAAAAGACAATCACATCTGTGCCGTCAGAGTCAATGATCCGCCGCCCAACGATCGTATCGCCCGTTCGCAGAGCCTGCGCGATCTCTCGATAATCCTTATTCAAAGATTGCAACTGCGTCTCTTTGCTGCTGTCTGCGTTTGCGTCTTTGCCCAGCGGTTCGGTGATGAGAACGAGATTTTGACTGACGATCATTCCGTAGCCGCCTTCGGCGATCTTGAGCGATTTGATGTAGTTTTGTATCTGCGTAATGTCGATATTTACCGACAAAATGCCGACCGTTTCGCCATCGCTATCGCTCACATTCTGTACAGCCGAAACGGTCATCGTGCCATCTACCCAACCCTTGTATGGCGTGGTGTAGTTCGTTTTTGTGCCGCCGCGAATCGCCGTTTGATACCATGTGCGCCGCTGCGGGACAAAGTGCTCTGCGGGGTTCGCGTCTATCCCGTCAATGTACTCGCCGCGCAAATACCCATAGATACCCGAAAACTTGATCAACCCCCCTTGCAGTTCGCGCGTCCATACGCTCGTCTCCCGCAAATACTCCAAAAGCTCCTGCTGCGAAGCGCCGCTGTCGATCATCTTTCTGATCGCGCGGTGTGTGCCGACTAGAAGCGTATCGGCTTCGCTTAGCCCCGCTCTAATGCTTGCCTCCGCCGCATACATCACCCCTTCGACCTCCTCGTGAAGCTGATTTTTGAGAAGTTTTGCGATATACAGACCGCCAAAAACCACCATGATCAGAAACGCCGCAACAACCAATGCGAGTTGCAACTGGTTTTGTTGCGCGGCTTTTCTCAGGTCTAGGCGGTTTTTCATCTGCCTATTTCTACTATATTTTGGTAGTACCAGTGAATGCCGCTCTGAATCTCGTCGTCGCTTAGCGTTGCGCCCTCTCTTCCGATCGCGCCGCCTTCGTTTGTTGCGATCACGCCGTCGAAAACATTGAAGCCATCGTACAAAATCCGCTTCCGCTCACTAGCGATCAACTTCTCCGTGCCATTTGCGGCAAATGGCGCAAGCGGCGTGAGATCGACCATCTTTTCAGCAATGCCGCCGAAGTATGGCGCGGTGGTGAAACTGCCGCTGATCACGCTGCGCACCAAGTGCGTGTAGTACGCGCCCCAGCTCCAAACAACGGAGGCGATCACAGCTTTTGGCGCGTCTTTGGACATATCGGTGTTGTAGCCAATCCCCCACACGCCCGCTTTTTCCGCTTCGATCATCGGCAGCGTTGTGTCGCAATGCTGCGCGATCACATCGCTTCCTATGGTGATAAGCGTCTGCGCCGCAAGCCGCTCCTGAATTGGATCGAACCAACTATTCGTTACGCTGACAAAGACCCTTGCGTCAGGATTGACCCGCGCCACGCCGAGCGCAAAGGCGTTTAGCCCGCCCGTAACTTCGCTGTTATCCTTGCCCATTGCCGCTACGAAGCCGATCTTGTTTGTGCGCGTTTTCAGCCCCGCCGCAATGCCGCTAAGGTAACGCGCCTGATAGATCCGCCCAAAGTAGTTGGTAAAGTTCGTCTCGTTGCGCTTGTAGCCCGAAGCGTGAGCAAAGATCGTCTTGGGAAACTCCGCCGCCAGCTTTTCGCAAATATCCATATACCCCCAGCTTGTGGCGATCACAATGTCCGCGCCCGCTACGATGAGATCGCGCATTGCGCTCTCAACGCCCATCTTGTCGAACTCGTGGATATTGACTTTGCGCAGTATCTGATCGTCAAGCAGCCCAAGCTCTCTCTGCATCTGCTTGATCCCCACATCGTGCGCGTAGGTGTAACCGCCCGTCTCTCGCGCTGGATCGGTGATGTACAAAACGCCGATCGTGATGTTTTCTACCGTGAGCCTTTTCTTTGCGCTCTTGTCGGTTTCACCCATGCCGTAGAACACAAAACCGATGATTGCCGCAATGCCGACTACCAAAAATAAGATGATAAAAGCTATCTTTTTCTTCATACTAATGCTCCTCTACAACCCGTTTAACCAGCTCTGCCGCCTCTTCAAACTCCGTCATTAAAACCGCAGTTGAAATCTGATTTAGCAGCTCTTTTGTGGGTTGATCAAATGGCTGATTTTCCAGATCGTTTAGTAGTGTGCGGATCGCTCCAATATCTTCGCTTGTCAGTGCGTTTAGTAGATCGTTAAAGACCGCAGAGTGATCGCCGATCGCTACTGTTTCTGTCTGTGCGTCTGACTTTTCGGTAAGCATATCTGCGATCGTCTTTGATAGTTTTGCTAGATCGTTGTGAAACTGTGCGATCGTGCGGTTGATCGCCTGCATATCGCCCGCTTTTCCTGCCGTTTCTAGCTTTGCCGCAAGCTCTGAAAGTGCATTTGCTCCGATCGTAGCCGCTGCGCTTTTTAGAGCGTGGGCATTGACGGCAAAGAGAGGCAGTTCATCTATGCTTGGAGTGTGATCGAAAAGAGATAGCCGTTCTAATGCGTCCTTGCTAAACGATCGCAGAATCTTCTCATATCCTGTTTCACTTCCGCCTGTCATCTCAATGCCCCGTTTGGTATCAACGCCGATCTTCACAAGCTGATCGTAACTGCCCGCTGGTTTCACGGGTGTTGGCGCAACTTCGTCCGATCGCAACCGTTTCTCTTTTGGAATCCACTTTGAGATGATCTCGTCTAGTTTGGACATTTCGATCGGCTTTGCCAGATAGTCGCTGAACCCTTTTTGTAAAAACATCTCTTTCATTCCGCTGATCGCATTTGCTGTCAATGCTACGATCGGAACGCTGCGGTAGTAGGTGGTTTGTGCTTGATCGGCATTATTCGTTGGAACGCCGCGATAGTACGCTGTGGGTGTCTGTTCGCCATCAAGTGCGCGAATTGCCGCTGTCGCTTCGATCCCGTCCATTTCGGGCATCATATGATCCATAAAGATAATGTCATATTTGTGTTCGGTTGCAAGCGCAATCGCCTCTTTGCCGCTTGCGCAGGTGTTGATCACCATATGATAGGGAGACATTAAACCTTCTGCCACAACAAGGTTTGTTGGCACATCATCAACGATCAAAACCCGTGCGCTAGGCGCGATGAAACGAACGATCGTATCCTTTCGCTCTGTGCTGACTGTCGCTCCAATCTCACCGTTAAGAAGCCTTGCGATCGAGAGCGGGTTGATCGGCATGATGATGGTTTTTGTGTCTTTGAGCCTGATCTCGCTTGATCTGTCGATAATAACGACCGTTGTTCGATCCAGATCGAGCCTGCTGGTAACGGC
Source organism: Campylobacterota bacterium (assembly GCA_025997415.1). GTDB lineage: Bacteria > Campylobacterota > Campylobacteria > Campylobacterales > SZUA-545 > JAIRKM01. The sequence goes on along the minus strand of BNUO01000006.1, from coordinate 10,701 downwards.
GTTAATCTCGTCATAGAGCGCCTGCCGCACCATCAAAAATTCGTAAGTTCGCCTTTCCAGCGCCGCCGCAAGCGCCTCTATATCCGCCGCCGCCGTGCAATATACGCCGAGATTTTCGATCGAGTAGAGCAGAGCTTGGCTATGTTTTGGTTCGTTTTCGTAGATGAGTACCGATTTAAGCGGCGCATTCTCAACCGCCGCAAACGGTCTGGCGCTGATCACCTTTTGCGGGATTGTCGCCGTGAAATCGCTGCCAACGCCATACTCCGATTCGACCGTAATATCGCCGCCCATCAAACGGCACAAGTTGCGCGAGATCGCCAGCCCCAGCCCCGTGCCTTCAATACCGACATTCGCCTTGACATCAATGCGCGAGAAGTTGCCAAAGAGCTTGTCAAGGTCATCGGGTTTGATCCCAATGCCCGTGTCTTCGACATCGATGCAGAGCAAAATCGTATTATCCTCGTCCGCAACCGTTTTGGTAACGGTGAGCGTTACAAAGCCGCTCTGGGTGTATTTGATGGCGTTGCTCACGAGATTGAGCACAATCTGCCGAATCCGCGCCTCATCGCCGCAGAGCTGCGAGGGAATGCTGCCATCGATCTTGGTTAGCAGCACGATCGGTTTTGCGGTCAGTCTGGTGCGGGTGATCGAAATGCAGTCGTTGATCAGCGAGGCGAATAGATACTCGCTCTCCATAATGTCGATCTTGCCCGACTCGATCTTGGAAAAATCCAAAATATCGTTAATGATCGACAAGAGGTTTTGCCCCGCCTGCTTGATCTCGGCGATATACATGCCCATCTGCTCAAATGTAGTGGCGCGAAGGGCGAGTTCGCTCATACCGATAATCGCGTTCATCGGCGTGCGGATTTCGTGGCTGGTGTTTGCCAAAAACGCGCTCTTTGCCTCCGACGAGGCTTGCGCGGCTTTGCTCATTGCCACAAGCTGGCGATTGGTCTCTTCAATGCGGTTTGCACTCTTGCGGATAAATAGGTTGCAGACGATAAAAATAATCAGTATTAGCGTAACTGCCGCCACAAATAGATTTGTCATTGAGGTGTCAAATATGCTGCCGTGTGTTATATCGGCAATGCCCACAGCATACCAGCCGCCAAGCTGCGGAACGAGATTGAAAACACACATTTGATCGCCCGTGTTGAGGATCGCGGTCTCTTGCCCCGTTAGGCTTTTGCCAAATGTGGCGATCCTTGCGCCTAGCTCGCCTAAATGATCGGTAATTTTGGTTTTATTGTGTACAAGCTTTTGATCTCTTGCCATTGTAATTTCGTCAAACTCATTGACAATATACATAGTGATACTGGGGTCTAATATCTTGTACATCGATGTGATGAAATCGGTCAGATCCATTCCCGTTCCCACAACGCCGATCGGTGTTTTATTGTTAAAAACAGGCGCGTTAATCCACAAGTATATATTGCCGACATCTGCGTTATAGTTGATATTGAAGTTATATTTTTCCGTGTCGTACATCGACATTGAGTACCAGTATTCCGCAGGGTTTTCGGGATCGACAATATAGTATTTTCCATCGTCAAAATAGAACTTTTTATCTTTATCGCTGATCCAAAAAATCGCGTTATTGACAAAGTTGCGCTTGTATGCAAAAAACTCCTCAAAAGCGATCTCCTTTAGCTCCTCGTCGTATGGATCGAGCAGATGGCGTTTGACCAGCGGCGTATCGGCTAATTTCATCACAAGAGTCAGTTCGCTATTGACCTTGTTTGAGATGTGGAGTTTTAGCCTTTCGATCGCAAGCGTTACTCTGCCCTCGATCGCAGCTCCTCCCATTCGTTGCATTGTAAAGACAAATGCAACCGTTCCCGCAATGGAGACGATCAAGAAAAATGCAATGGAAAAGATAAGAAATGTGCGTTTGATTGAACTGTTCATTTTACGCCTTCCCTTCTACGATTTGCTTAACCAGCTCTGCTGCCTCTTCAAACTCCGTCATTAACACCGCAGTTGAAATCTGATTTAGCAGCTCTTTTGTGGGTTGATCAAATGGCTGATTTTCCAGATCGTTTAATAGTGTGCGGATCGCTCCAATATCTTCACTTGTTAGTGCGTTTAGTAGATCGTTGAACAGCGCAGAGTGATCACCGATCGCTACTGTTTCTGTCTGCGCGTCTGACTTTTCGGTAAGCATATCTGCGATCGTCTTTGATAGTTTTGCTAGATCGTTGTGAAACTGTGCGATCGTGCGGTTGATCGCCTGCATATCGCCCGCTTTTCCTGCCGTTTCCAATTTCGCCGCAAGCTCTGAAAGTGCATTTGCTCCGATCGTAGCCGCTGCGCTTTTGAGAGCGTGGGCATTGACGGCAAAGAGAGGTAGTTCATCGGCTGTTGGAGTGTGATCGAAAAGAGACAATCGTTCTAACGCATCTTTGGCAAACGATCGCAGAATCTTCTCATATCCTGTTTCACTTCCGCCCGTCATCTCAATACCGCGCTTGGTATCAACTCCGATCTTGACTAATTGATCGTAACTGCCTGCTGGTTTCACAGGTGTTGGCGCAACTTCGTCCGATCGCAGCCGTTTCTCTTTTGGAATCCACTTTGAGATGATCTCGTCGAGTTTGGACATTTCGATCGGCTTTGCGAGATAGTCGCTGAACCCTTTTTGCAAAAACATCTCTTTCATTCCGCTGATCGCATTTGCGGTTAGAGCTACAATCGGAACGCTGCGGTAGTAGGTGGTTTGCGATATATCGCCTTTGAGCGCACGAATTGCCGCTGTTGCTTCGATCCCGTCCATTTCGGGCATCATATGATCCATAAAGATAATGTCGTATTTGTGTTCGGTTGCAAGCGCGATCGCCTCTTTGCCACTGAGCGCGGTGTGAATCTGTATCCGATACAGCGAGAGCAGCCCTTCGGCAACGACGAGATTGGTCTCAACATCATCGACGATCAGCGCCTTCGCGTCGGGCGCAGCAAACCGCATGGCGTTGTTTTGCTGGTTGCGCTCGGTTATGCCGTTTAGCGCATTGGCGATCGGCAAAACCCAAGCGGGCATTAGCACGGTCGGCACATCTTGGAGCGAGACGATCTCGCCCATATTGGCAAGCAAGATCGGCGTTGTTGGGAGCGATTGATCGGTAATCAGCCGCACGGCTCGCTCGGCAATGGCGGAGGAGACAAACGCAAACGCAAAGCCGCCAACGAGGAGCTTTTGCATAAACTCGTCGCTGTTTTTCGTAGCCGTTACGGGCACGCGAAGCTCTTTGAGTGTGCGGGTAAGCGACTCGGCGCATAACGCTCGCTCATCGTAGAGCAGAACCGACTTGGTTTCGGGGTTTTCGACTGCGGCAAGCCTCTCATCGTCCTCAAACTCCTGCGGGATCGTAGCGGTAAAGATTGAGCCGCTTCCGTACTCGCTCTGCACCGTGATGTCGCCGCCCATTGCCACACACAAATTGCGCGTGATCGCCAGCCCCAGCCCCGTGCCCTCGACCTTGTGGTTGATCTCGGTATCCAGCCGCACAAAGTTGCCAAAGAGCGCGCCCAGATCGGCTTTCTTGATCCCAATGCCGCTGTCGGTAACCTCGATCGTGAGGATCAGGCTTTTTTTGCCGTCCTTTACGATCGGCTGCTTTTTTGCGCTCGCGGAGATGATGATATGCCCTTCGTTGGTATATTTTCCGGCGTTTGTGAGCAGGTTGAGCGTGATCTGACGAATGCGCATCTCATCGCCGATCATCTCATTTGGAATATCTGCGCTGATATTTGCGATAAATAGGATCGGCTTGTCGGCGATTTTGACCCGTACGACATTGATCACATCGTTGATCAACGAGGCAAGCAGATAGGGCTTATGCGCGATCTCAAAGCTGCCCGATTCGATCTTGGAAAAATCCAGAATATCGTTGATGAGCGAAAGCAAGTTCAGCCCCGCCTGTCTAATTCCCGTGATATATTCGCCCATTTTCGGCAGCGTTTCGGCGCGTAGGGCGAGTTCGCTCATACCGATCACCGCGTTCATCGGCGTGCGGATCTCGTGGCTCATTCGCGCTAGGAAGTTCGACTTGGCTTGGCTGTTTTCGTCGGAGCGCATTTTGGCGGCGTTTAGGCGCACGAGGATCACCATTAGTATAAATCCAAGCACCGCGCCCACACCTGCGAGCGCCGCGCCCACCACGCGCATATCGGAGTAGAAGCTCGTTTCGGGCGTTACTAGTCCTAGATACAAGCCGTGCGCAACGGGGCGGAAAAAGACGATCGCCTTTTCGCCGTCGAGCTTCCAGATGGGCTTGGCGACCACATCTTCGCCGCGCTCAAGAGCTTCGATAATCTCCATTGGCAGTTGGGATTTGGAGTTGGAGGCAGATTGCGAGTGCGCCCGCGTGTTCAAATTGCTATCTTTTTCGCCGATCACCTCGCGCAGCGATTTGCCAACAAACTCTTCGTTCTCGTGGATAATAATCTCAAAATCGTTGTTGAGCATAATGCCGTAGCCGCCCTCGCTTAGCTGTAGCGACTTGACATAACCCTCCAGACGCGTGAGCAGTACATCGATCGAGACAACGCCCAGCGATTCGCCGTCCTCGTCATAGATCTCCTGCGCGTATGAGATGACAACCTCTTTTGTCTGCGTGTCGATATAGGGCGCGGTAACGCCGATCCCGCCGCTTCTGGGTGTGGCTTTTGCGGCGAGATACCACGGTCGTTTTGTGGGCTCCCAATCGTCGGGCGGAATCCACTCCTGTCCGTCAAGATACAAGTCGTCGATCACGCCGTATAGACCGTTGAAGCCTGAAACCCATTCGTTGCTTGTCATCAGCCAGTGGGTGATCGTTACCATATAGTCTCGTATATCTTCGATCGAATAGGGTCTTTTGATGAGCATACTGCGGATATTAAACGCAGTCGTAACCAGCACCGCTTCGGGTTCTTTGAGGTTGATTTTGAGGTTGGTTTCGGCGGCGTTCATCAGCTGCGTGCCGCCGTTGATCAGTTGCGCGCGAAGGACATAGCCCGCCGCGAAATAGCTAAGCGCGACCATCACGACAAAGATAACGGCAACCACGAGAAGCTGCTGGTAACTGCTCCGTGCGATCGAGAGATATTTCATTCTATCAGCCTTTGACTCCGCCGAAGGATAATTCATCTACCTGTCTTCAAACCCGCCGACGGCACGGATATCTTTTGACAGTTGAGCCTATATATATATATATATATATATATCAACTTTTTTCATATCGATCTCCCTCTCGCGTCAATAACGGTTCATGGGTACTAAACAAGAATAGTTTCCATTCTACTATTAACTTGCTAATCTAACTCTAGTTAGTTTTTGGCGGTGCGCCCACCTTGCCATTCTGAACGCCTTCTCTGTCATTCTGAACGCCTTCTCTGTCATTCTGAACGCTCACCTTGTCATTCTGAGGCAAGCCCTCTCTGTCATTCTGAGCGAAGCGAAGAATCTAGGCAAACACAGATGTTTCGCTGTCGCTCAACATGACAGAGTGTGTCATTTGGGCGGCAAACTACGCTACTATACACAGCAAAACTAAATGACGAGGAGGAGCTATGGACACCATCACAAAAACGATAAGAGCCGATCAGTTGCCGCCGATTTTTGACATACCCGAAGATATGCGCCAAGAGCAGGTGAGCGTAGTTGTATCGTTTATCAAACCAACCGCCAAACCCACGACAGGGCTACAAAAAGCGCTTGATGAGCTTGAACGCGGCGAGGGTAAAAAGTTCGCGGATTTTGATAGCTTCAAGGCAGACCTGTATCAATGAGTTATGAGATTTTTCGCACAAAGTCGTTTAGGAAAAGTTTCAAAAAGATCGATCAAACCGCGCAGGAGGAGGTCTTGCGGGTTGTAGCGTTGCTTGCCGACAAAAAGCCGCTTCCCGCGTCAATGCGCGATCATCTGCTAAGCGGTGCATTTCGTGATTGCCGCGAGTGCCATATCAGACCCGATTTGCTGCTGATATACCGTTTCCGCGATGAGATTTTGGAGCTTGCGCTGATAGATGTCGGCACACATTCCGACCTTTTCTAGCGCCATTGTCATTCTGTGGCAACTCTCTGTCATTCTGAACGCTCACCTTGTCATTCTGAACGAAGTGAAGAATCTAACACAGATGTTTCGCTGTCGCTCAACATGACAGAGTGTGTCATTCTGAGCGAAGCGAAGAATCTCAAAACTAACACAGATGTTTCGTCGCTTCGCTCCTCAACATGACAGAGTGTGTCATTCTGAGCGAAGCGAAGAATCTAAAGGCGAACACAGATGTTTCGCTGTCGCTCAACATGACAGAGATCGCCTTGTCATAAGCTCGGATCGACGATGGTTTGGTTGGAGTCGATCACATTGAGTTCGTATGTGATGGGGGTGGGGCTACTTGAAAATATGCCGTAGCCAAGTTTGCCGCTTCCGTTGTGATCGAGATAGAACAGTTGATTGGCATGTGCGGTTGTGTAGCTTATCCGTGCCACATCCGTACCGCCGATCTTGATCGTCATAGTGTGTGGCAAATTCCCCGCAAGTTCTGCGTTGCCCTGCGGATACGCCACGATCGTGCGATTTCCGTCAAGCGACACGACCTGTACGCCGCTATTGGTTGGCGTTGTTCCACCGTACTCAACCACAGGCTGCCAACTCGTCCCGTTGCCGGTAAACCGAATTGCGGTTGCGTTGTGTTCGGGCGAGGTTACAATGTCGCTGCCCTTGTAGATCGGCGCGTAGTAGAGGCGGCGTGTGTCGCTTTGCAGCTTGTTTGCCGACTCGCCGATGATCCGCAGATCGTAGTATGGGTGCATACTCGTGCCAAAAAAAACTTTGGGCTGCCCAATCATATCCAGCACAAACGGCGCGTTGTGTGTGCCATCATAGATGTGGTTCGCATTGTTGCCCGTGTCCGAAAGGTTGCCGTCGTAGATGTAGATCTTCGTCGCCTCCAGCGGGTCGATCGCCAGTCTGCCAAACATTCCCGAAACATTGTCATCAAACGCATAGGTTGGGGCGCGAGGCTTGCGATTATCGACAGTTAGGCGCGAATCGATCAGGCTGCTGCCAAGCCCGTTGGTCAGATACAGTCCAATGCCAAGCGGCTGCGCGTCAAACCTTCGCTCGCTAAGCGAGGGCAGATCGTGTCCGTACAAAAGCGCGTTATACTGGTAAGCGCTGCCCTGTTTGATCATCGGATAGCTGTTGCCGTCAATGTGCAAAAACACATTTTCGGGCATATCGGTCTGCGCGGTGCTAAGCCCTTCAAAGCCGCTTGCCTTGACCGAAATGTCCAGCGAAATCTGGTTAAATGTCGGCGAAGTCTCGTTGGAAGCGGGCGAACCAAAGTTGTTTGAGTAGTGATACGAGAGCAGATTTTCATTCTTGAGAATCTGCGCTGTAACTGGCTTTTGTGCGCCGTAGTTACGCATATAGACCCAGTAACCGCGATCCTTGTGCAGCTTGTAGAGATTAAAGCGAGAGTTTGCCACGCGCTGATCGCTAGGCGGCACGGTGAGGTCTGCCTGCCGCCACATAATTGTCGAATTGCCATCGTTTGTGCGGGTTACGCCGCTGACAATCACATCGGGCGAACTGCTGTTGTCGATGCCGCCGATCGTTCTTTGGAGCTTGTAGAGCGCTCCGCCGATCGGAAAGTCGGGACTAAATTGCGCAATAGAGTTGAGATCGTTGGTCAAAATCGGCAGCTTGTACGGCTTGCCGTTCTCACGCAATGCCACAGACGCAAGCGCGATCGGCGAGTAGGTTTCGCTCACCGCGCCAAGCACGGTCTGGTTGGTTTCGTCATAGATGTAGCCATCGCGAAAACGGGAGGCTTGCGTCAGCTCTTTGAGGTCAAAGTTGCGATTTGTGATCGAGCTTAATAGCACGCGATTGTTGTACAGATTGTATGCGATCACGCCCGTTGCGTCTTTTTCCGCGTTGATCGCCGTAACCGTTTCCGCTGTCGTGCCTTTGTAGTCGATTGACACCTCGCTATTGCCGCGAATGCTAAACGAAAATCCTGCGACGGGTGTGTAGTCAAAGAGCCGTACAAAGGTTTCGTCGCGGACATAGACGCGGCTTGTTGCGGCAATGACGATCGTGTCGTTGCGATCATCGAAGTCGCTGTCGATAATCGTTGCCGTGCCGCGTCCCGCGATCGCGCTGTTGATCGCGCTTAGAATATCCGCATCCGCTGTAACGCTGCTCAAATCAACTGCGATCGGGTTGCCGCCGACAAAACCGACTTCGATCTTGGCGAGTTTGGGTGTCATATCTAAGAGATCGCGTCCGAGTTTGAAGGCGATGATATGTTCATTTACCGGTGTCTGATCGCCATCATATCCGGGCGCGATCTCCCTGCCGCCGATCGACTTAAATGTACCGCCGCTGACGAAAAAATCCTCATCGCTGATGACGATCGCGCCGTTTGTTGTGCCGTTTGAAGCGGGATAGGCGCGGATATTCCAGCCGCTTTTGCCCGTAAAACCAAGTTGGTATGCTTTGAGGTTAAAGATGGTTAGATTGGCTTCGTTAGTGCCACCAAGTATGATCTGGTTGGCGTGAAAGCTGTCTTCAATCATGATTGGAAATGTTGTTGCGTTATCTGGCACAAAGATTGCGCTGGGTGTTTGGCGCAGATACGAGTTGTTGAAGCTCAACAGTTTCCAGTGTGGATTTGAGTTTGGATCAGCATAACTGATCTCGTCAAGATCGCTTCGCGCAAGGATCAGCCCCACCGGGTCCGTGCTTGTGGTTTCGATCTTGATCCAGTACGCCTGCCCGCGCTCAAACTCGTCGAACGAACCGGAGAGCGATCCGCTTTGGCTGTTGTAGATCTTCCACAAGCTGCCGTTTGGATCCCACGAATAGGCGGTGATCGAATCGCCCGGTGTCAGCTTCTGTCTGCCGCCGATGCCGCTGCAATTTACCTGCTCGCAATTCATATCGAAGCGGTCAAGCAACGAGATGTTGTTGTCGCTTAGATTGCGATCGAAAACCTCTTCGATCCCAGCTACAGTTGTGTCCTTCGCCAGCTCCAAAACCGCAGGCGAGCCGATGGTGAATTTGGGATCGAACACGCCGCGATAGATCAGTCCGCCGTCAAATTGGGCGAAAAACTCCTGGTATTTGTAATCCTCCTGAAAGTAGATCGCCAGATCGCTGCGCCGCCCTTCGCCCGTGCTTGCGACAAACATTCCGAGCATTGCTTGGCTCGTGTCTTTGTTTCGCTTTTCGTAGTTGATCGCCGCCTTGTCAAGCAAGCTATCGCTGCCGCGCACGATCCTAAGCCCAACGGTTGATCTGATCTCATCGCCGCTATTGAAGGTGTACTGATTCTGCGGGCTGCCATCTGCGAGCGTGTCCCAAGTGGCGTTTTGATCCGTATCGTTTGTATCGATGATGGTGATGTCGAGAGTGCCTGCAGGGAAGCCGGTTATGGGAATGCCGGCGTGGAAACCATTGACACCGATCAGATGCCAGACGCCGGGTGTGAGCGGCTGCTGGTATGCGCTGACGCCGTACGAAAAGACGGCGATGATGAAAAGTAGAAGTAGTCTCATTGTTGCCTCGCTTTAGTTTGCTGGTTTGCTGGTAGATAAGCAAACCGCATTCCGTTTTCGCAGTTAGTGTGCCGCCGCTATAATGGCGCGATGAACGATAAAGCGTATAAACTGCTCTCACGACAAGAACACATCTCAAACGGCGAAGCCAAGCGACTCATTGACGACGGGCTGGTGTTTGTTGCGGGCAAAAAGCTGACGATCGCTCGCAAAGAGCTGGAATCCGAGACGGTTTTCAAGGTTTCGCGGCAGCAGAATGCGCGGGTGATTTTTGAGAATGACGATCTCTTTGCACTTGATAAGCCGATCGCGGCTGAGAGCTACGATCTGGAAAAACGGTTTGGACACAAGCTGATCCACCGCCTCGATAAACAGACGAGCGGCGTGCTGCTGCTGGCAAAAAACGGTGAGTTTTTGACAAAGGCGATCGCGGAGTTCAAGGCAAAAACGGTGGTCAAAAAATACCTCGCCGTTGTCGAAGGAATCGTCGCTGAGGAGCTGAGAATCGATCTGCCGATCTACACCGAAAAGGGGAGCAAGGCGCGTAGCGTCGTCGATAAAAAGCGCGGCAAGGAGGCGCTGACGATCGCCACGCCGCTTCAGGTTGAAAACCGCCGAACGCTTTTGGAGGTGCAGATTGTATCCGGGCGCACACACCAGATTCGCGTACATCTTTCGCACATCGGACACCCGATTTTGGGCGATGAGAGCTACGGCGGCAAGGAGTACAAACGACTGATGCTCCACGCCTCGTTCGTCTCACTCTTGGGCTACGAGATTCGATCGCCCACACCAACCGAATTCGCCGTAGCGTTTAGGTAACCCGCCCCCCTGCCTTTTTGCCGCCGTTCGCTGGTGCTTTTGCGCGGGTACAGTGTCAGCTTCATTCGGCGCTTGGTTACATACCGAGAAGTATGCTCCCATCGCGGGGCATTCGGCTTCCTAGTTCTCACGCAAAATCCCTTCGCGATCAACGGCAAAAAGCAATTCGCGCACGAATGTCATTGCGTGGCGGTTTGCCGTCATTGCGGGCTTGACCCGCAATCTCGCCCCCTCTGTCATTCTGAGCGCAGCGAAGAATCTCAACTCCCTGCGGCGCAAGCCGCAATCCCTATTCCCACGCTTTGCACTGCCGAAGCATTTTGCTT
>BNUO01000005.1 GCA_025997415.1 Campylobacterota bacterium | reverse complement strand
GATGAGATGTACGAAGAGGCAAAGCAGATCGTGATTGCCGAACGAAAGAGTTCGATCAGTTATATTCAACGCCGTTTGCAGATCGGCTATAATCGCGCCGCAAATATCGTAGAACAGCTTGCGAGAATGGGTGTGCTGGGTGAGCAAAACAGCAAAGGTCAGCGAGAGATTTTATAGCTCGCGCCGCCGACGCACAAGAGGTTAGACGGATCGAAGGGGGAGCAGTTGGATACCAAACCAGTCGTAGATCTATTACTCAAAAGTTACCGCGAACACAGCGAGATCATTCGCGCAGAGGTGGGCGAGCAGCTCAACAAACACGCGATCGTAGAGATTATCGAGAAGCTGCGCTGCCTTATCTATCCGGGATTTTTCACCAAAACAAGCGTTTCGGAGGAGCTGATCGAAAGCTACACCGAAGATCTGCTAAACGAGGTCTATCTGCTTTTAACGGCGCAGATTCGGCTTGCCATGCGCGGCGAAAAAGATGACGCGACGGCAAAGGAGATCGCCTCCAAGTTTCTGGCAAAACTGCCGCTGATTCGTGAGATTCTTTCAACCGATGTTGTCGCGGCGTACAACGGCGATCCTGCCGCTTACAGCAACGACGAGATCGTCTCCTCCTATCCGGGTATCTATGCGATCACAGTCTATCGCCTCGCGCACGAACTTTTTGCGATGAAAGTTCCGATGATTCCGCGCATTATGACCGAGCACGCACACAGCCGAACGGGTATCGATATTCATCCGGGCGCAGAGATTGGACACCATTTTTTTATCGATCACGGAACGGGAATTGTGATCGGGCAGACGACGGTGATTGGCAACTTTGTCAAGCTCTATCAGGGCGTAACGCTTGGCGCACTTTCGACGAGGGGGGGGCAGATGCTAAAAGATGTGAAACGGCATCCGACGATCGAAAACCATGTAACGATCTATTCGGGCGCGTCGATTTTGGGCGGCGCAACGGTGATCGGCGAGGGAGTTGTGATTGGCAGTAATGCGTTTGTTACAAAATCTGTCGCAGAAAATACGCGCGTTAGCGTCAAAAACCAAGAGCTGCAATTCAAACTCGATGGACAAAACAAATGGGTTCTCAAAGAGCTGCAGCAAGAAGATTTCTGGTGCTATATGATATAGCGATAGTCTCTTTAGCCTTTTTACCGCTGCTCGCTTGGTCTTTTCCGCAATTTCGTTGTCAGGCTCTTTCGCGGCGTCGTTACATACCCTTTAGTATGCTGCCTAGCCGCTCTTTCGCCTTCCTAGAACTTGCGAAAAATCCCTACGCGATCAACGGCAAAAAGCGATCGCGCACGAATGTCATACGTACGCATACTGTCATTGCGGGCTTGACCCGCAATCTCTGTCATTCTGAGCGAAGCGAAGAATCCCTATTCCCACGCTTTGCACTGCCGAAACATTTTGCTTTGTCAAGGATAAGACGCGAGATCCCCAAAGTCGAAGCGTCCCGAAGACAAAGCAAAATGCAAGGGTATATGCGAAGCATACAGTGCAACCGCGTGGCGGTTTCTTTGCCTTCTTTCTTGCCCGCGCAAGAAAGAATGGTCGCATGCGCCGAAGGCGTATGCGAAACATCTCTTTGTGTCTGTCATGAGATTCTTCACTTCGTTCAGAATAACAAGCGAGGATCACGATTAAGCTCTTGTTAATCCCAATCGTCTCATAATGCGCCCAACTCCAACCATCAAAAGGATTGACAATGCAAATGACGCAATTTAAACAGATCGCGGGCGGAACTCAATCTTCTCTCTCTCTCTCTCTCTCTCTCTCTCTCTCTCGGTGCGGTTGCTCACTGGAGCAAGCTCCAGCTTCGCCGCATTGTGGGAGTTACCACTTCCCACACCCTCCGCTCTCGGTGCGCTCCTACTAGCGTTTATTACTCTTTCTGGTTGCGATCTCTATGGCGGAGGAGGGGGTGATGGAAATAGTACAACACCCAATACCTACACCGTAACATTTAACAGTAATGGCGCACCTACTACACCCGCTCCCATTAGTGATATAACCTACGGTACTGTCATCTACGCTCCTGTGTTTGGCTGGACAGGCAACGAATTTCTGGGCTGGTATGACACTACCTTAACAACCAAATACACCTTCCCCCTTACGATCACTACCAATATCACACTCTACGCCAAATGGAAGTTCGCCGCTGCTGATGTGGCAGCCAATGCAGAGGATTTTCCGGGTGTAGCGGCTTCCTCTATTACAATAAAAACTATCAGCACTCCAGCCGAGTTTAACACCACCAGAGACACAATACAAGCAACCGCAGGCAACTATGTGCTTAATATCAACGACGACATAGATGTTGGGAGCGCAGCAATAATCCCTGCGGCAGATGCCAATATCTCTCTGCGCGGCGGAGGAACGATCCATAAATCATCAGGCACGGACTACCCTTTATTCTTCCTTGCTTATTCAGGCAGCAAGCTAATACTACGCGACGCTACGCTTAAAGGGCACAGTAGCAACAACAGAGCACTGGTATATGTAGGTAGTGGCGCGACATTTGATATGCTCGGCGGAGAGATCAAAGACAATAACGCCAGCGGCAATTCCGGCGGCGGGGTGCATGTCGGCGTCGGCAATTTCACTATGTACGGTGGAACGATCAGCGGTAATGAAGCCAATTACGGCGGCGGAGTGTTTGTCAATGCTGGCGCTGGCGGAACATTCAACAAAACGGGCGGCACCATTTACGGCAAGGACAGCGGCGCGAATACCAACAGCGCGTCCGCCGACAACAGAGGTCATGCGGTCTTTTACGACAACGGCGGTACTACTAAATACCGCGACACCACCGCCAATGCGTTGATAGGCTTGAATAGCGCCGATGGCACAAACTGGAACGAGTGAAAACAAGGATACTGTTTAGAGATGACCTGCTGTAAAATCCCGCATTCAAAGGATACAAATGCAGGTGATCGATACAACAGACGGCGGTTTCGCGGCGGCGTTTGAGGCGCTTTTGGGGCGCGGCAAAATGGATATTGGCGCGGTTACCCAGACCGTTTCGCAGATTTTGGACGAGGTTAGATCGCGCGGGGACGCGGCGCTTTTGGAGCATATTGCGCGTTTTGATCGCTACGAGCCGCAGTCGATCGGCGCGATCATCGTCGGCGCGGACGAGATGAAAACCGCGTGGGAAAACACCGCGCCAAACCTGCAAAACGCCCTGACGACCGCCTTTGAGCGCATTCGCAAATTCCACGAAAAGCAGCTTCCCAAAAGCTGGATCGACTTTGACGCGCACGGCGGTTGGCTGGGGCAAAAGGTTTCGGCGGTTGCGAGGGCGGGGCTGTACATTCCGGGCGGCAAGGCGAGCTACCCTAGCAGCCTGCTGATGAACGCCGTGCCTGCGATTGTCGCGGGCGTGGAGGAGATCGTGGTCTGCGTGCCCGCGCCCGACAACGCGCTCAACCCGCTTGTGCTTGCCGCCGCGCACTTGTGCGGGATCAAGCGGCTGTTCAAGGTCGGCGGCGCGAGCGCGATCGCGGCAATGGCGTTCGGCACGGCGAGCATCCCCAAAGTCGATGTGATCACGGGACCGGGCAACATCTTCGTAGCGACGGCGAAAAAGCTGGTCTTCGGCGAAGTCAATATCGATATGATCGCGGGACCTAGCGAGATCGGCATCATCGCGGACGAGAGCGCAAACGCCGAACTCGCGGCGATCGATATGTTGAGCCAAGCCGAACACGACGAGATGGCTTCGAGCATTCTGATCACCACCAGCAGGGAACTTGCAAACGCTGTCGCCGCCTCGATCGACGAGCAGTTGAAGACGCTTTCGCGCAGTGCGATCGCCTCGGAGTCGATCACCAAACGGGGGCTGGTCATCGTGGCGCAAACGATGGACGAAGCGGTCGATCTGATGAACCAGATCGCGCCTGAACACCTCGAAATTTTGACGGCAAATCCGCATGCGCTTTTGGGGCAAATCCGCCATGCGGGGGCGATATTTTTGGGCAATTTTTCACCTGAGGCGATCGGCGATTATGTGGCTGGACCAAACCACACGCTGCCCACAGGCGGCACGGCGCGATTTTTCAGCCCGCTTGGGGTCGAAAACTTTCTCAAACGCTCCTCGATCATCGCGCTGACCAAGCAGGGCTTTGACGAACTCGGCACCGCTTGCGCCGATCTTGCCAACGCCGAGGGACTTACAGCCCACGCGGGAAGCGTGAGAATGCGGGGGTAAGAAAGGTGAGATATTTCGTTATTTTGCTGCCCAATAAGACTGCGTAATTTCAGCGATCGATGAGTAGCATTCAGACCAGATTTTGCCGCAGATCGACACAAAAAACAGGTAAGAGGGATGTCGATATTGTAATCGCACACAAGGAATAATTTGAAATGAAAAAGCACGAAGATACTCAAAAGACAATTGACAATAAAATCGTTGAATGGCGCAAAAAGTTTGACAAAGAGATACCAGAGCGAGCGGGCTTAGCTTTCTACACCAACGAGAGAGGCGAAACTGAGGTAGAAGTCTATTTTGTCGATGATAATATGTGGCTTAGCCAGCAAGTAATGTCCGAGTTATTTGATGTAGAAGAACACACAATCACATATCACATTAAAGAGATATTCAAAAGCGGCGAATTGGACGAAAATCCAACTACTCGAAAAATTCGAGTAGTTCGAAATGAGGGGGTAGGCAAGTCAACCGCGAAATTCAATTTTACAATTTAGATATGGTTATCTCTGTTGGTTATAGAGTCAATTCCGTGAAAGCAACACAATTTCGTAAATTTGCTACAAGAATTTTGCACGAATATATACAGAAAGGTTTTGTACTTAACGATGATCGGTTCAAAAATGGCAGCAAAACCAACTTCATTTTGCTATTGCAGGCGGTACAGCCGCAGAGATTATTTACAAGCGTGCCGATAAATCAAAAGAGAATATGGGACTTACCTCGTGGAAGTATGCACCCGATGGTAAGATTATTAAAACCGATGTTACTGTCGCCAAAAACTATTTAGAAGAACAGGAGATTAAACGCCTAGCCCTATTGGTTTCAACATTCCTCGATATGGCACAAATGCGTGCAGAACGGCACCTACCAACCACGATGGAGCAATGGATAACATTTATGAGCGACTTTCTCAAGCTCAACGGCTATCCAGAGCTTCAAGGATTTGGCAAAATCAGCAAAGATGAAGCTGATGAAAAGGCGATCGCTGAATTCTCAGAGTTTCGCACTATTCAAGATAGAAATTATGTGAGCGATTTTGAGAAAATTATGCAGCAAGCCAATGATAAGAAAAAGAAACAATGAGATGGGCGGCGATATAACATATCTGCGTTTATGCGTAAATCAACTTTAATAAAGGATATTTTATGAGAGCGTTAGTGTTGCTGTTTTTAATGCCAATTTTTGCATTTGCGGATGCATATAGTGATATTTTAGCGGCTGCAAGCGAGAACATGCGCGGGCTTATTACAATCACGGCAATTTATATGCCGAACGCGGTGATCACTCAGAGGCGATCGCGTACTATACGCAAGCGGTCGAGCTTGATCTAAAACTTGCAAATGCTTATCGCGATCGCGCCATTTTGTATGCCGAACTTGGTGATCAAACAAGGGCGTTTGTGGACTTTGAATTTGCGAGCAGACGCGATCCAAACAATGCGGATGCTTATGCCAATCGCGGCATTTTGCATTACAATCGAGGTGTTTTGAAACCCGATTTTGACGATTTTGAACAGGCAATAATAAACGCTAAAAGGGCGTGTGAATTGGGCGATTGCGATTTGTTGCTGTTTATGCAGGACGAAAAAAATAAATGGATTCTCTATAACAAAAATCGGTGAAATTACAGGAACCGAATCCCAATTTTGCGCGCGTGGTTTATCACAAATCTGACGCGATCATCGGCTTTGACCTCCCCGATCGACCTCTTGAACTTCGCTGCCTGAGATTGTTTTTGCTACACTACAAACCACTTAGTTTGGCAGATTTAGAAAGTGGAGAAACCAGAGATGCACACATCGATCCGTTCTCGCGTGATTGTTACAATGTTGATTTTGAATTTCGCGGCTTCGGCTTTTTACACGGTTTTCGCATACCAACAGCGGCGCACAGATGCGATCGGCGCGATAGACAAACAGCTCAACTCCTCTGCATACGCCGCCGCCAACTTTATGCCCGGCAATATGATCGACGAAGCTGCCAAAGGCAATTTGAGCAAGGAGGTATTCGACGAATATGGCTGGCGCGTGAAAAATATGGCTATCGGCGGCGGTTTGGAATATGTCTATGTGCTGGTGAAATCGCCAGAAGGCTTCCGCTTTGCGCTCGACTCGTCCACCGATGAAGAACTTGCAAATAAAACTATCGAAAACGATCCTCTATATATTTACGAAGACCCCCCCCCCCCACTTAATGAAGCATATGACACAGGCAAGATTAGATACGTCACGTACACGGACGAGTGGGGAGATCACCGTAGCGTGTTCGTACCGCTAACTACCCAAAACGGCACAAAATATCTCTCCTGCGTAGATGTTTCAAGTAGCACAATTCAGCAAGTTTTAAGCCATACACTTTGGCTTTCTATCTTGATCGGCGTTTTAGTATTTATCATATCCGCTATCGTCTGCTACTTTGTAGTTGTAAAGCTGCTCTCTCCCATTGGCAAAGCGCAAGAACAAGTTACAAAAATTCTCGGCGATCTCGATCTAAGACTTCGCTTCAGCGAAAGCAAAGATGAAATTGGCAGGCTCTGCACGGACTTTAACGAACTTTTAAACTCACTGCAAAAAGTAATACACAAAGCAGTAGAAAGCGCGGCGGATAATGCATCTGTAAGCGCAGAACTTGATAGCAGCAGCGAGAATATATTTAAACTCGCCGCCGCAAATTCGCAGACGATTGAAAAGATCGCGCAGGAGGGAAATGAGACAAATGAACTTATCTCGAATATTGGCGAAGTTTTTGAAAATATACATACCGAAATGGATCGCGTTTCAACCGATATAAATAAATCTAACGAGCAGATTTCTCTCGTTGCGTCTATGGTGCAAAAAGAGAGCGAGGCGCAACAAGATATTTCGCAAAAACTTGCGCAGCTTGTAAAAGAAGCCGATCAGGTTAAATCGGTGTTGAGCGTGATAGGCGACATTGCCGATCAGACGAATTTGCTCGCTCTCAATGCCGCGATCGAGGCGGCGAGAGCGGGCGAGCATGGGCGCGGTTTTGCGGTGGTGGCGGACGAGGTGCGCAAACTTGCCGAACGGACGCAAAAGAGCCTCTCCGAAACGGGCGCGAGCGTTACGGCGATTGTGCAGTCGATCGCGGATACGGCGAGTGTGATAGAGGCGAATGCGGGCGAATTTGGCAAACTGCTCAGCGGCGCAGAGACGGCACGCACGGCTATGGGCGCGACGGCAAGCGGGATCGCTCATACGCAAAGCGCACTGGCAAAATCTGCCGACGACTCAAAATCGATACTCGCCAAAACGCGCGATATTTTGAGCGGTGTAGGTGCGATCGGCGAGCGAACGCAGGAGAATACGGCGGCGATTAAAGAGATATCCGATAGCGCGTCATATTTGAGCATAAAGAGCGTAATTTTGCGAACGGAGTTGGATAGATTTAGCGTGTAAAACATTTGCGATCTGGGCGGATCAGATTCGCAAGCGAATTTCTATAAACTTCGCTTGCGATTAAACGCTTATCTGTGATTTGATTGCGCGATCCACTCCGTAAATGCCTGTACAAATCGCTGCAAACTTTCTCGTTTGTGATCGTCAATAAGTTCGCCGTTTTCATTCAAGATCGAAGCGATATTTGCAATGTACATTTCGGGCTGGCGCAGCAGATTGACACCAAGAAAACCTAACGGCTGCGCGAGATGTAGATTTGCACCAAATCCTCCGAGCGTACCGAGAGAGATACTAATGATCGCACCCGCCTTGCCCGCCCAATGATTTTGCCCGTAGGGACGCGAAGCAATGTCGATTGCATTTTTGATCACCGCAGGAAACGATCGATTATATTCGGGCGTTACAAAAAGTACGCCATTTAGCGCGGCGATCTGCTTGCGAAACGCTGTCCAGTTTTCGGGTGTTTTGCTATCGTCGTCAAAATCTTGATTAAACATTGCCAATTCGCCAATTTCGATGATTTTCACATCAAAATCAGACGCAAATAACCTCGCGATCTCGTTTGCAATTTTTCTGCAAAACGACTCTCGCCGCAAGCTGCCTAAAAGTATGCCGATTGTCTGTTTGCCCGCCATTTCAGTTCCTTGTTGTGATATGAGGACATTATACTGTGTCTGCGAATGCTGAAATTTGCCGCCGAAAAGTCGGCAATAAAGTCAGCAATAAAGTCAGCCAAAAAGTTCGTTCAACCCTGCTTCGCTACAATCGCGCCATTTTACGCAAATCTGTAAAGGCAAAAAGGCAAAACCGATGAAAAAAAATGTCAAAAAAGTGGTGCTGGCATACTCTGGCGGGCTGGATACTTCGGTCATTCTCAAGTGGCTGCAAACCGAATACAACTGCGAGGTCGTAACATTTACGGCGGATTTGGGGCAGGGCGAGGAGCTTGAACCCGCGCGAGCCAAAGCCCTGAAATTGGGCATCAAACCCGAAAATATCTTTATCGAGGATCTGCGCGAGGAGTTTGTGCGCGACTTTGTTTTTCCGATGTTTCGCGCCAATGCGATCTACGAGGGCGAGTATCTGCTGGGCACTTCGATCGCCCGTCCGCTGATTGCCAAAGCGCAGATGGCGATCGCCAAAAAGGTCGGCGCGGACGCGGTCAGCCACGGTGCGACGGGCAAGGGCAACGATCAGGTGCGTTTTGAGCTTGGCTACTACTCGTTCGATCCCGATATCGCGGTGATCGCGCCGTGGCGAGAGTGGGATTTGAACTCCCGCGCGTCGCTGCTGGCGTTTGCGGCGCAGCACGACATTCCGATCGAGAAGAAAAATACCGAAGAAAGTCCGTACAGTATGGATGCGAATTTGCTGCACATTTCATACGAGGGCAAGTCGCTTGAAGATCCGTGGAACGCGCCAGAGGAGGCGATGTGGCGCTGGACGGTTTCGCCCGAAGACGCGCCCGACAAGGCGGAAGTGATCGAGATCGGCTTTGAGGGCGGCGATCCTGTGTCGATCGATGGCAAGGCGCTTTCACCCGCTGCGCTGCTAAAAACGCTCAACGATCTCGGCTCAAAGCACGGCGTGGGGCGGCTGGATATTGTGGAAAACCGCTTTGTGGGTATGAAATCGCGCGGTTGCTACGAGACGCCGGGCGGCACGATTTTGCTCAAGGCGCACAGGGCGATCGAGTCGATTGCGTTGGATCGCGGCGAGGCGCATACGAAGGACGAGCTAATGCCGCGCTACGCTGAGCTGATCTACAACGGCTATTGGTGGTCGAATGAGCGGCGAATGCTCCAAGCGGCGATCGACGCGACGCAGGAAAATGTGAGCGGAGTTGCGCGTGTTGGGTTGTATAAGGGGGGGGTATCCATTTTGGGGCGCAAAGCTAAACGATCGCTGTTTAGCGCGGCGTATTCTACCTTTGAAAAAGATGAAGTGTATAACCAAAAAGACGCTGCTGGATTTATTCGCTTGAATGCGTTGCGCTTTATCATCGGCGGCAAGGCGAAGAAAGATTAAGTGATCGCGGGTGGGGGGGGGTGATTTGCTCCTCTGTCATTGCGGGCTTGACCCGCAATCTAGTACTTAAAGCGTGTTCGATCAGATGAGATTGCGGCTTTCCTTTGCAGTTACGGTCGCTTCGCTTCCAACTGCTCCGTTGCCGCAATGACGAGAGAATACCCGATCGCAGTCATTGCTGACTTGACCCGCAATCCTATTCATTATAGTTTTGGCTACACATAATGTTTTTCGTAGCCAATATGTACTGTGTCCCCGTATTCCATTATTGACGATAATTCAATAAGGAATTGTTTTTATAAACCATTTAACGAAACGAATACCACTTCGGCTATCTTCAAATGCGTCGTCCCTGTATTTAATCTGCAAATCAATTTGTTCGGGCTTATCCGCTCTTGTTTTTATTTGGATAGTTCTAATTGAATTTGCAGGAATATCGAAAATGTGCAAATTATTATTTTTGTAATCATTTAATAATAGCCACCAATCGTTTGAAAGAAATTCAATATTTGGATTAGCCCAATAAAGATCAGATGATTTATTTTTAGAGGAGAATGTTATTTCTCCATATAAGTTAAATCCATTCTTTCTGCACAATTCTATCGCTAATGCACGATTTAACTTATTAAAATCGTGCGTAATTTCAGGTATTGGAGGCGGATCTTTTAATGGGTCAAATATTGGTGAATTAATTGTTTTTTCTCCTAATATATTTTGCAATTCTTTTGTCAAATCCCTTGTTTTAGAATTGTCCAATAATTCTTTTGATGTCGTTAATATGTAACCATTTTGATATTCATTTTCTTTTGCTAATTGTTTAGCGTCATCTGTTTTTAATTCAACCGCTTTTAATATATTGCCAAATTTATCAAATAATACAACAACTAGAATATCAAAGTCCCAACTTCTGATAACACCTAAACTTTGAGATGTTAATTTGTCCATTTTTCTAGATTTTACTTGTATTAATTTTTTATCTTACGTTTCTAAGTCAGCACTTTTATTTGATGCCGATAATTGCTCCGCTTTATAATATTTTGCAACCAATTTTTCAGCAAATTCACCTACTTCGTTGTTTGTTCCATCCATTGCATCAACAAGTGATTTGCTGGCTTTATTGTAATCTTTCCAGAGCGAAACCAGATCATTGAAGTCAATCTTCATAACATCATCCTTTTAGTTTATTTTAACATATATTTAGAATATGTCAAGCTCTTTTTGTGTAATTATTTGTGCAATGCATTCAAAATTAGTTTAGCCTTAATTTCGTATATCTGGGTGGCGGGCAGGTAATGTAACAGCAGAAGACAGGCACTACTTGCTGGCATAGCATATATACAATTTTGTCATTTTCGCGACAAGATGAGGCGTACAACACGGTACTTTTTCAATATGTGCCGTTGTGTCGAGCGTTATTTTATCCTATCCATTTAGTTGCCAATTTGTATACTTGGTTTATCTCTTTTGTGTTCAATTTCCAATTTTTTATTTCTTCTTTTATCAATTCAGGGTATTTTTTGCTTATATCTTTTAGTGCATTTCCGACCGATTTTCTTACATATTCGCTTTCGTCTGTTTTGTGTTGTGTCAATATTTTTATTGCCTCTTGCGGATTGTCCTTAAAATACGGTCTATTTGTCCAGATTCTTAACCCTTCGGTAACAGCCCGTCTAACATTTTTGTTTTCATTATTTAACCATTCATCTATTGTTTCCAATGATTTTTCATATCCATTGTCTTTGCAATAATTGTCAAATGCCATTGCTAAAAACTCCTGAACCTGCCACGAGGGATTTTTGCTCGCAGTAGTTTTTAGAAAATCTAATGCCATTTTATTTTTATATGAAATAAGCCCCATAATATATACCGCCATCGCTTGTATATAATATAATTCACAATTATAACACTCTATTGCAATATCCCAACATTTTTCCAACGAATTACTTTTGTAAATACTCTCGGCTTCTTTTGGAATTAAACTATATCGCTCTTTTCCTGTTTCCTCATTAAAAAAGAGTTTCGTATAATAGTTAATATCTAGCATATTTTTCCTACATTCTTATTATATTCCTCTATCAATTTATAATTTGCTTCTATAATTTTTCTAGCATCTATCATATTTGGGTTGAATATCAGATCATAGTTGGCATCTTTTGGCTTAAATCTATTGACATCATATATTATGCTGTTAGCCGGTATATTTTTTGTAACTATTGCACCTGCCGCTACGACAGAGTTTTCGCCAATGATTATTGTACCCAATATTTTTGCTCCGTCGGCTATTACAACATTTTTGCAAATGATCGGTACGCCAAGATTTTCCCATTCGCCGTTTGTTTTATTGTATCTCATATTCGATCCAATAGTTACATTTTGATAAATGACAACATTTTCACAAATTTTAGCGGCGATAATTGTGCAGCCTCGTGCATGGTGGGCGAATAAGACACTTTTATCTATTTGAGTGCAATTGATTTCGCAGGAATAAAACTTTTCCAACAGATTTTTAGCCAATACCTTTAACATTTTATTCTTGGAATAACAATTTAATTTTACGAGTTTCTCAAACATAATTTTATCTGCCTTTCAAAGCATTTTGATTTATTCTTATATATTCTTCTGCCGTTTGCACTATGACATCTTTTTCTTTATAATCCTTTGTATTTCGTGTGAGTATTACCGATATTTTATTTTCTTTGCTGAAAAATATTGAAGCCCATCTTCAAAATCACCAAATTTTGATGCCAATGTATTATCAACCATCGCTTCATCTATTGGCAATACTTTTGTGATACTTCGCAATTTCGTTAACAACTCCTTTGATTTTTCTATTCCGTATTTCTTCCGTAAAATATAAAAAACATTAGCCAAGACAACAGCAGTTGTATACAATTCTAGCTTTTTCGCATATCCTAAATCGAATATTATTGCCGCAGGTTCATAAAATATTGCTCTTTCGGCTAATACATCAAGTATAATATCCGAATCGATAAATATTTTTTTGTTCATATTTCTTGCTTCAATATATAACGCGCCCGCTCATCTTCCCGTGCAAATTTTTCTAAATCATTTTCCGATAAAACTCCGGTCAAACTCTCAACAATGGGAGAATGCTTTTTGCGGTAGTTATATTCCAAAGAAAGATTATTAAAATAACTCTCAACTATCCTTGAAAGAGTGCGGTTGTGCTGCTTGGCATACCTTTTGGCTGAATCAATAGCCAATTTATCCAGTTTCAGCGTTAATGTTGCTTCCATACCAACCTCCATCACAAGCTAAACTATAACAGAACCAAGATTTAGGTAAGAGCGAGAGGGCAGCCCCACGCACTAACGCGCGAAGCCTCAGACTTCCGCCGTTCTGTCGCCGGGCGAAAACGCGGCAACTTGTTGCAACGGAGTTTCGTATCTCTCGTATTTAATGAGATTGCGGAACAGTAGCCTCTTTCTCAAACATATTTTATCTCTCCCGTTTCAAATTGCCCCCGTTTTGCACGGGGGAGCTTATACTAGAGTACAGCGACGAGAGTAACGCCGCGCCGCTTGATAAATAGCCGTTTTTTGCTGTTTGTATTCACCGCTTTTTTGAAGCTGTCGATGTTATTGATCTCGCTATTTTCAATCTGCACGATCACATCGCCCGCCAACAGTCCCGCTTTTGCCGCCTCCGAGTTTTCCGCGATCTTTTCGATGATCACGCCGCTCGTGTCGGGCGCAAGCCGCAGGCGCGATCGCGTCTCATCGGTGATCGCCGCAACCGTCAGCCCCTTGTACTCGCTCGTGATCTTGTCGTCCGCCGTCCGCTGTTTATCCAGCGATACAAGCGTGGCGTTTAGCGTCAAGACTTTTTTATCGCGAATGAGTTCGATCGCAACCTTTGTATTTGGTGTGATCGCGCCGATCGTATTTTTGAGTTGCGAAGCGCTTTCGATCGTTTTGCTTTCGATTTTTACAATCAAGTCGCCGCGCTTAACTCCCGCCTTTTCAGCGGGCGAACTTGGCTCAACGCCCGTAACCATCGCGCCCGCATTTCTGCTGTAAAACGCCTGCAAATCCTCTTGCATATCGCTGATACTGACGCCCAGCCACGCCCGTTTAACCTCGCCGTTTTCGATCAACTGCGTGGCGATCTGCTTGACCATATTTGACGGGATCGAAAAGCCCACGCCGTGGCTTGCGCCGCTTCGCGTCAAGATCGCGCTATTGACACCGACAAGCGCGCCCAGTGAATTCACGAGTGCGCCGCCGCTATTTCCGGGGTTGATCGCCGCGTCGGTCTGGATAAAGTCTTCATACTCCACGATCCCGACGGCTGTGCGGTTTGTCGCCGAGACAATGCCGCTCGTGATCGTCTCGCCCACGCCAAACGGATTGCCGATCGCAAAGACGAGATCGCCCACTTGGACATTGTCGCTGTTGTACAGTAGCGCGGGCGTGAGATTTTTGGCTTCGATTTTGATGACGGCGAGATCGCTTTTTGGGTCGCTGCCGATCACCTTTGCTTCGTACTCATCTTTGCCGCTCGCAAGCGTAACGATCACCTTTTCCGCGCCCTCTACGACATGGTTGTTGGTTACGATGTAGCCGTCGCGGCTGATGATTACGCCGCTGCCGAGAGATCTCTCAATGCGCTCTTTTGGGATATTGAACGCGCGATCGTCAAAGAATTGTCTAAAGAACGGATCGTTAAGAAATGGCGACATTGACTGTCTAGTCTGTACGCTCTTTTGGATCGAGACATTGACAACGCTAAGCCGCACGCTTTTTAACATCGGCGCGTATGAGATGGGCGCAGGGTCGTTGGTGGTTGGTTTGAACTCTTGGAAGTTTGCGCTTGCGGCGGCAAACGAGCTGCTGACAATGAGTAGCGCCGTGATGAACTTTCGCATTTTTTGCTCCGAATGGTGAATTAAAGGCGAAATCGTACGCCCAAAATGTGTAGGCAATATGAACAGCGCCGATCGAGAAATGGCGCACAAGCTCAAAAAATCGGCACTTCTCAGGGCTGATTGGCTATATTTTCACCCATTCTCTGCTAAAAAAGGAACGGCATTGGTACTATCTGAACGAATTGGTCGAATGAATGAATCGCTTACGCTGGCTATGACGCAAAAAGCAAGGGAGCTTCAGGCAAGCGGTAGGCAGGTGCTTAGCTTCTCGGCGGGCGAGCCTGATTTTGACACGCCCCTTGTGGTTCGTGAAGCTGCGATCGCGGCGATTAACGGCGGCTTCAACAAATACACAGCCGTACAAGGCACAGAGGAGCTTCGTGAGGCGATCGCCGCAAAACTCAAGCGAGACAACAACCTGATCTACCCTACCAAAAATATCGTTGTCGGCACGGGCGCAAAGCACTCGCTTTTCTGTCTGTTTGAGGCGCTGATTTCGGACGGCGATGAGGTGATTGTGCCAACGCCCGCGTGGGTGAGCTATCCCGAACTCGTTAGTTACTGCGGCGGCAAGAGCGTACTGGTGCAGACGAAAGCGGAAAACAACTTCAAAATGACCGCTTCGGAACTCAAAGCCGCGCTGACGGCACGGACGAAACTGCTGATTATCAACTCGCCATCGAATCCGACAGGTTCGGTTTATAGCCGTGAGGAGCTTGCGGCGCTGGGCGAAGTACTAAAGGGAACGAGCGTACTTGTCATCAGCGACGAGATCTACGAAAAACTTATTTACGGTGTGCCGTTTTGCGCGACTGCGAGTGTGAGCGAGGATCTGTTCAAACGAACGATCACGGTCAATGGACTCTCAAAATCGGTGGCGATGACAGGCTGGCGAATGGGCTATTTTGCCGCCGCCGATGAGCAGATTGCAAAGGCGGTTACGAAGCTGCAAAGCCAATCGACAACCAACACCTGTTCGATCGTCCAAAAGGCTGCGATCCCTGCGCTTGACGGACGGGCGGACGATGAGATCGAAACGATGCGAAAGCGGTTTGAACTGCGCCGCGATCTAGCGCTTGAACTTTTGGCGGACGCGCCGCTACTAAAGCCGATCGTTCCGCAGGGCGCGTTCTATCTGTTCATCTCCTGTAAGGCGATCGAGCCAGATTCAATGCGCTTTTGTCTGCGGCTTTTGGAGGAGGCGGGCGTGGCGACGGTGCCAGGCGTGGGCTTTGCCTGTGAAGGGTACTTTAGAATGAGCTTTGCGACGAACGAGGAGAACATTAAACTTGGGCTGGCAAAGATCGCCGAGTTTGCCAACGGATACAAATAATGCGCGAGTTTTTGGCGGCGGAAGATAGCACGCTTGAGATTGCCAAGACTGCAACGCTGATCAAATCGCTTGCGATCAATGTACTCATCATTGGCGAGCGGGGCACGGGCAAAACGATGCTTGCAAACGAGATTTTGCCCGCGACGGGGAGCGCAAATGGCGCTAACGAGAAGGAGGTTGAGCAGCTTCTTTTGCGATCGGAGGCGTTGATTATCGAAGATTTTGATCGCATTTCGCGCCCTGAGAGGTTTGAAGCGGGCAGTAAGCGGATCGTGGCGACTGTAACCAAGCCGATCGAACAGGGTGTGATCGACAAGTTTTTTGGCGTTACGCTGAAACTGCCGCCGCTGCGCGAACGCCCAAAAGATGTTGCGCTGCTTTCCGTTGCATTTTTGAACGAGGCGAAAGAGACGCTAATGAGCAGCGGCGATATTGATCTAAACGAGACTGCGCTCGATCTCAAAGACAACGCGCATTCGCTTAGACGATCGATCTTTTGCGCGCTGCTATTAAACGATCTGCAAGAGAGCGATCTGATGGGAATTACCGAGAAGTTTTTGCAAAAGAAGTTGCGAGATACGAGTAGCGTAAATATCTACCGCGATTATCTGCATCTATTTGATCGACCGCTGATATTAGCCGGTTTAGAGGAGTTTGGATCGCAGCTAAAACTATCGTCTGTTTTGGGTATCAATCGCAACACATTAAGGAAGAAGATCAATGAGCTTGGAATCGAACGCTGAAGCAACCGTTAATCATCAGCAGTTGAAAAACTGGCTGGAGTATGACTATAATCCATTTTTTGTCTTTTCGCAGAATAGAACTGTGAGTTATATCAACCGTTCTGCGGAGTTGCTTAGCGGTTATGAACCGATCAAAACCTTTAATGATCTAGCACTCTCGTACGCGTCGATCGATTTTGGCTATAAAACTACATTTATGCCGCTGGATTTTGGCAATTTTCATTTTTTTGCGATCACAGTTGGATATGAAGATGAAAACGAGATCGGTATCAAGCTCTATCAAAGTCCGGCTTCAAAAGAGAATACGGTCGATAAGATCAAGAGCTGCGATCTGACAAATATCTATGTGTTGATCGATATAGCGATCTCGCTAAGCAAGAGCAGACTCTCAAAGACGCAGTTTCGTAATGAGTTTGATCCTACAATTCCGGAGTTCAAACTATCGCAAAATGATTTTACAAAGGTGCTGCGAAAACTCTACGAGTGTTTTGAAGCCTCTTGCGTGCAAATTACCACTTCACTAAAACTGAAAATCGGCGAATTTCTTTTTGTGGGCGGCGAACGCTATCCGCTTTTGGAACTCTACATTCACTCAACCGCTCGAACGACAAAAGATGACGTTGCGATCGAAGCGCTTGCCTCAAGTATCAACATCTCTACGCTCTTTAACGCAGGGTCGGTAACGCTTGAGATTCCGATCGTAGTTTAGCTCTTTAGCCGTTATTTTCGCTTAAAAGTTAAACCAGCATTTGCGGAATTGATCTTTAACGAAGTTGCGTTTGCGGCTGTGATCGTAGTTGCACTTTGTAACGCTGAAAGAAACTGTTTTTCAAGCTCCATTGCCGACTCCCGCCCTGCCATTTTTGTGCCAATCAGCGGCGAGATTTGTATGTTTTTTCCATCAAGCGTATATGTGGCGCGGATATGATTTATGCCGCTGTGTCCCGTAATCGTACCGCCATTAAAACTAACAAACGGTTTGTTTCGATCTCTTTCATTAACCATTACCAAACCAACGCTAACTAGCTCCCATTGTCCGCTTAAAATCAAGTCAAAATCAACCTTCTCAAACTGTAACGATCCATTTGTCGATTCGATCACAACCGTTTGATCGTCAAGCGTCAATCTGCTGGCAGTGGTTAAAACCTTATTAAAGTTGCTTTCAAGCTCGGTGAGTTTCGGATCGATCGCCGCTTTTAGCGTATTGACCATATTTGATAACGCAAATGAACCGTTGTTGATTGTGTAGTTAGCGTTAAACTGATTCACGCCGTTAAAACCCCAAACTTTGTCTTTAGAAAACTCGATCGTAGGCGCTTGTTCGGTTGAAACGCCAACTAGTTTCCAGACATTTTTTTCTAGCTGATCGCTGTCGATTGTTTGTGCGGTATGCACGGCACAGCCGCTAAAGATCAGCGCCGCTAAAATCATCAGTAGTTTTTTCATTAAATATCCTCTTTGGACTAGCTTTTACTAGTCCTGTTTTTCTCTGCGATCGCGTTTTGTACAAACGCCAAGATCACGCGATTTGGACTCTGTAGCCGACTGGTAAACTCTGGGTGAAACTGTACGGCGAGAAACCACGGATGATTGTTTAGTTCGATCGCTTCGATGAGTCCTTTTGCCTCGCCCGAAACGATCAGCCCCGCCTTTTCAAACCGTTCGCGGTATTTGCCGTTTGCCTCGTAGCGGTGGCGGTGGCGTTCGTGAATCTTCTCGGCGTTTGCGTAAGCCATTGCTAGTTTTGAACCCGCGCGCAGATTGCACTCGTATTCGCCAAGCCGCATAGTGCCGCCCATTGGACTCTGATGTGTGCGGATCTGCTTGCCGCCAACCTGATCGATAAACTCGTCGATCAGATAGATAACAGGCTCGGTCGTATCGGCGACAAACTCCTGCGAAGTCGCCTCCGCGATCCCCAGAATGTTGCGGGCAAATTCGATCATCGCAAGCTGCAACCCAAGACAGATACCCAGAAAAACGATGTTGTTCTCCCTCGCGTATCGTATCGCCTTGATCTTGCCCTCAACGCCTCGCGTTCCAAACCCGCCCGGCACCAGCACGGCATTGACCCCTTCCAACGCCTCGCTGACATCGCAGTTTTCCAGCCCCTCGCTGTCGATCCAGCGGAACTTGACTTTGGTATTACAGTGTGCGCCGGCGTGAGTAAGCGCTTCGATCAGCGATTTGTAGCTCTCTTTGAGTTCCAGATACTTGCCAACAAAGGCGATCACAATCTCACCCTGCGGTTCGATGATCGCCTTAACCAGCCGCTTCCACTCTTTGAGATCGGGCTTTAGCTCCTCGAAACCAAACGCAGCCGCGATCGGCTTTAGCAGTCCGCTGTCATTGAACTTCAGCGGCATTTCGTAGATGGTTTTCGCGTCAATCGCCTCGATCACGCAGTCAAGCTCAACATCGCAGGCGAGAGCGAGTTTCTTGCGCATATCTTTTGGAATCGGCTTTTCGCTGCGAAGTACAAGCATATCGGGCGAGATACCAATGCGCCGCAGTTCGGCAACCGAGTGCTGTGTCGGCTTGGTTTTGAGCTCATCGGCAACGGCTATGTACGGTACGAGCGAGACATGAATGTTGAAAAGTTTGCCTTTTAGCGAGTGCTTTAGCTGCCTGATCGCCTCATAAAATGGCGCGCCCTCAATGTCGCCAACCGTGCCGCCAAGCTCCACAACCAGTACATCAACATCTTTTCCCGCCGCTTTAATACGGCGAATGATCTCATCGGTGATGTGTGGCACGACTTGGATCGTTTTGCCCAGATAGTCGCCGCGCCGCTCCTTTTCGATCACCGTCTGATAGACCTGACCCGTTGTAAAGTTGTTGCGCTTAGAAAGCGTGGCGTTGATAAACCGTTCGTAGTGTCCAATGTCCAGATCGGTCTCGCCGCCGTCTGCGGTTACAAACACTTCACCGTGCTCGATCGGACTCATCGTGCCCGGATCGACATTGATGTATGGATCGATTTTGAGGATCGATGTGTTGATCTGACTGTTTCTCAAAAGCGCCGCGACACTTGCGCTGGTAATGCCCTTGCCCAAGCTCGAAAGCACTCCGCCTGTAACGATGATAAAGTTAGTCATTATGCGCCCGTATGCCAAAAGTTGAAGATAGGCATTGTAGCTTGAAACGGGTTAAGGCGGTTTTGTCTAGGATTCGCCCGCTCAATATGGCAAGAAAGTGGGTGATTATTAGTGCCGGGTGTGAAACTAAAAGAGAATGAATCCTTTGAGGAGGCGTACCGCCGATTCAAAAAACAGGTCGATCGTAACCTGATCGTTACCGAAGCAAGAGCGCGCAAAAACTTTGAATCAAATGTTGAAAAGAAGAAAAAGCGCAAGATCGCTGCTCGCAAGAAGCAGCTTAAACGCCTCTATATGATGCGCCGATACGAATCGCGCCTCTAAACCTCTCCTGCGCCCCGCGCCTAGCGTGCGGGGTTTTTTGATCTACAAACTTTAGCTACAATCCCGTTTTATTTACCGACTATGGATAGGCTAGATGAACGATCTTGAGTTTGAAAGCGGACAGTTTCGCAAGGAGCTTGAGCCTTCGCAGATGCTGGAGGTTTTGTTTGACTATGTTGCGCGCATTTCCAAAGAAAAAGAGATCGACAAGATTTTGATGTTGATGGCGGACTTGGGACGCAAGCTCATTGTCGCCGATCGCTGCACGCTCTGGCTTTTAGATCTCGTAGAAAATCAGCTCTGGACAAAGGTTGCGCACGGCATTCCGCCTATTCGCATCGCAAGCGACAGCGGCATAGTCGGTTACACAATCCGCGAAAATGCGCCAGTCATCATCAACGACGCCTACTCCGATAGCCGTTTCAATCCCGATGTCGATAAGAAAACAGGCTATCGCACGAGAAACATCATCGCTCTACCAGTTTATGACGGCAATGGCGAGATCATTGGCGTCTATCAGGCGATCAACAAGATGACTGGCGAACAGGCGTTTAGCCAGCTTGATCTCAAACGGCTCAAACTTGCGGCGACCTATTCGGGCAACGCGCTTGCATCGGCGATCGCACGACAAGAGATCGAAGATACGCAAAAAGATGTGATCTTCACAATGGGCGAAGCGGGCGAAATGCGATCGAAAGAGACCGGTTACCATGTCAAGCGCGTTGCCGAATACTCCTACATTCTGGCGCTTGGCGTTGGTTTAAGCAAATCCGAAGCGGAGCTTTTGCGAATGGCAAGCCCAATGCATGACATTGGCAAGATCGCCATTCCCGACGCGATCCTCAAAAAACCCGGAAAACTTGATGAAGCGGAGTTTGAAGTGATGAAAACTCACGCTGCCGTTGGATACCAGATCCTCAAAAACTCCTCACGCAGCATACTCAAAGCCGCCGCAACCGTTGCATACGAACACCACGAAAAATGGAACGGCAAAGGCTATCCACGCGGTATCAGCGGCGAAGCGATACACATCTATGGGCGCATTACCGCTATCGCCGATGTCTTTGACGCGCTTGGAAGCGATCGCGTCTATAAAAAGGCTTGGGCGCTTGACAAAATCCTCACGCTTTTTAGAGATGAGCGCGGGCAGCATTTCGATCCAAAGATTGTTGATACCTTTTTTGACTGCCTTGACGCACTTATTGCGATCCGCGATAAGTTTATTGACTCTCATATAGAGGACGAACACATGCAGAGTGTACTCGCTTGAAAAAGCTACTTATACAGCTTTCGTTGGGCTTTATCGTTGCGGTCTGCGCGATCGTGTCGTACCTATATATGCCCGCAAATTACCTCTCTGTTGATAACAAAATCCGCGACTATCTTTTTATCTATCGCGGCAAGATTCCACACAGCGATCAAGTAACGATCGTTGATATTGACGAACGAAGTTTGGCAGAGCTTGGGCAGTGGCCTTGGGAGCGCAACAAGATCGCTCGGCTGCTCACAAATCTCGCCGAAGCGGGCGTTGGTATTGTGGGGATCGATGCGGTTTTTGCAGAGCCTGATAACTCCTCGCCGCGCCGCGTACTAAACCAGATGGGGCTGAAACGAGAGGCGGCAAACGCGCCCGATTTTGACGAGATTCTAGGCGAGGCGATCGGCACAACTCCTACGATCGCGGGTTATGTGTTTTTGATGGAAGCCGACGAGATCGCGCAGGGCGAAGGTCCTCAAGTACCGGCGATCTTCGTTGAACGCAATCTTGGCGCGCAGGATCTGCTGTTTAGACCGCATAGACCCGTACTCAACTTTCCAAGCATTCAGGATCGAGCGTTTTCCAGCGGTTACTTCAATACAATTCCTGACGATGATTCGGGGATTATCCGCAATGTTCCGCTGGTTATGAAATACGATGATGTGATCTACCCCTCGCTTTCGTTGGAGATGATCCGCATAGCTTTTGACGAGGAGCGCGTCATTGTCCAGCACGATCCGCGTATTGGCGTTGAACGGATCATCGTTGGCGATCTGGAGATTCCCACCGATCGTTACGGGCGGCTGTTTGTCAATTTTCGCGGCGCGGGCAAGACATTTCCCTACATCTCGGCTGCGGATATTTACAACAACACCTTTGATCCACAAAGCGTTGCAGGTAAGTTTGTGCTTCTTGGCACTAGCGCTTCGGGGCTTTTGGACTTGCGGGCGATGCCGTTTGACAATGTCTATCCGGGGGTTGAGATTCACGCAAATGTGATCGACAACATCATCACGGGCGATTACATCTCGCGTCCTAGTTGGATTCCCGCCGTTGATCTGCTGATGATCCTATTAGCCGCGCTGTTTCTTTCGGCGATCCTCGCCTACGCTTCGGCGTTTGTCTCGTTTGCGGTGATCATTGTCTATACGGGGCTGTTTTTGACATTCAACTACTATATGCTCTTTTCGCACGGCTTGATTCTCAATCTGCTGGTTGTTTTACTGACGATCTTTTTGGTAACGATCCTCGCGCTTTTGTTTAACTACTTTTTGGAGAGCAAACAAAAAGACCTGATCCGTGCAAAACTTGCCAAAAAGGTTTCGCCCAGCGTTGTTGAAGACCTTCTCAAAAATCCCGATCTGGGCATTTTGGAGGGGCGCGAACGGGACATTACGATCTTTTTTAGCGATATTCGCGGCTTTACCAGCCTGTCCGAAGCGATGGGCAGTCCAAAAGCGCTGATCGGTTTTCTCAATAGCTATATGACGCCGATGACCAATATCATTATGAAATACGGCGGCACGGTCGATAAGTTTATCGGCGATGCGATTATGGCGTATTGGAATGCGCCCAGCGATGTCAAAAACCACCAAGACGCGGCGCTCAAAGCCGCCGTTGAGCAGCTTGCGGCTCTGGCAACGCTGAACGCTACGCTCAAAGCAGAGGGCAAACCGCAGATCGACATTGGCATTGGGCTGAACACGGGCTTGGCAACGGTTGGCGAAATGGGAAGCGAGGGCAGGGCGGACTATACGGTCATCGGCGATCCCGTCAATCTTGCTTCACGGCTTGAAGGGCTAAACAAACCGTACGGAAGCCATATCATCATCTCGGAGTTCACAAAAGCGGGGCTAACTGGCGAGTATGTGATCAGAGAGCTTGATCGCGTGCGCGTCAAAGGCAAAACCGAGCCTGTGGCGATCTACGAAGTGTTGGGTGTCGGTGCGCCCAGCGGCGAGCAAGCAAAGTCGATCGAAAATTACGAAAAGGCTTTAAGTTTGTATCGATCGAGCGATTTTAAGCAGGCTTTGGAAGGCTTCAGGGTATTAAATCAGGAAAGTTCGTGCTATCTTTACAAGTTGTATATTGATCGGTGCGAACATCTCATCGAGAATCCGCCTGAAGCATTTGACGGCGTATTTACATTTACCACAAAGTAGGAGTTGATTTTGAGCGGTGTAGTGATGCTTGGCGCGTTCGGCGGACGGGACAAAAACAAGGGGACAACCTCGTTGCAGGTGTGCGAATCGGCTGTGATCGACGCGGGCAATCTGCTCAGTCCGCTTGGACGCAGCGCTCGCAAGATCAACCATGTTTTCCTCAGCCACTGTCATATGGATCACCTCGTTGATCTGCCGTTTTTGATCGACGCATTCTTTGCGGAACGGACGCAGCCGCTCAATGTCTATGGTCTGCCGCACACGCTTGAGATGCTCAAAAAACATATTTTCAACGGCAGTATTTGGCCTGATTTCAACGCGATCACGCTTCTAAATGCCAGAGAGCGCGCCGTTTCGTTGCACGAACTGAAGCCGGGCAAGCACTATGTGGTCGATGGCGTTCAGCTTACGCCGTTTTCGACCAATCACACAGTTCCAAGCATAGGCTATCTTGTCGATAAACAGCGCGGCAAACTGCTATTTACCTCTGATACGGGCGCATGTAAAGAGATCTGGCAGCTACTCAACAACGATGAGGCGATCAGATCGCTGATTATCGAAACATCGTTTCCTTCAAAGATGGAGCAGCTTGCCATTGCCAGCGGACACCTTACGCCAAAGCTCCTCAACGAAGAGCTTGGAAACCTGCAACGAGACGATGTAAAAATCTACATCAACCACTTTAAGCCCGACTTTATCGTAGCGCTCAAAGAGGAGCTTGCTTCGTTTCCGCGCACAAGGAGTGCAATTATGCTTGACGATGGTGTGGAGATAGAGTTGTGAGCATACTCAAGGTTTTGGGCGCATACGCAACCCGCGAGGGCAATCGCGGAACGAGTACCTATCAAGTTACCGACACAATCGTCATTGACGCGGGTAATATCATGCGCGGCTGCGATGCGGCAAAGATCGACCACATATTGCTGACACACTGCCATATGGAGCATATTGCCGACATTCCGTTTCTCATCGACGCTTTTTTCGCCCAGCGCAAAACTCCGCTAAACATCTACGGGCTTGCGCACACGCTCCAAAAGTTCCAGCAGCATATGTTCAATGGCGACATCTGGCCTGATTTCACGAAAATCCCGCTTATAGGGCAGAGCGTAGGCTCGGTTGCGCTGCACGAGATCATGCCAAATAAAATACTGCATATTGGCGGCGTGAAGTTCAAACCAATTCTCACAACGCATACTGTGCCAACGGTGGGATTTGTGATCGAAGCGGACGGATCGTGCATCTATCTGGCGGGCGATACCTATAAATGCAAAGCGATCTGGGACGAGATCAACTCCAACCGTGCGATCAAAGCGCTGGTTTTGGAGTGTACCTATCCGACGGCAATGAGCGAACTTGCGAGGACGCACGGACATCTGACGCCAACAATGCTTCGCGAAGAGCTGATCAAGTTGAAACGAACCGATCTAAATATCTACATTGCACATCTAAATCCTATGATGGCGGGATCGATTATCTATGAACTATCCAATCACCCTCTCACCGTTAATATGACTGTTCTGGACGATGGCGACGCGATCACATACTAAGCGCAGCGAGCGTCTGGACTTTATGCTTTTTTACTCATACAAAACGGCGCAGATACTCTTGCGCTTAATGCCTAGTTTTTTGCGTAAAGCGCTTTCGTTTGTGATCGCGCGAATTGTCTATTTTTGCGACACAAAACACCGGAAAATTGTCTACAAAAATCTCGACTATTTTTTGGGCGATATAAGCGATAAAAACGAACAGAAGCGGATCGCAAAAATGGTCTATCTTCGTTTTGTCAGATACCTGTTTGATCTGATCTCGTGCAAATACCGAAACGCAGAAACTTTAAGCGATTTCGTTACGGCGGAAAATGACGCGCAGATACGAGAGTCGATCGCAAATAACGAAAAGATTATTATGATTACCGCTCACTACGGTTACTGGGAGCTGATTGGGCAGAGTTTCTCGGCGTTTTATCGACCGCTTGCATCGATCGCCGTTGCGCTGCAAGACTCCAAACGATTAACAGCCGAACTTGATCGTTACCGCGAGCGATACAAGATAGAAACTCTGCCAAAAAAGGGAGCAATGCGTGGGATCGCCGCAGCGTTAAAACAGCAGAAGATCGTAGGCTTTTTACCCGATCAATCGACGCAAAAAGGCGCAAGCGTCAAGTTTTTTGGTCGTGATCTCGTCTGGCAGGATAGCGCCTCGCGCCTTGCCAAGCAGTTTGACGCGGTGATCTATCCGGCGTACATTACAACCGATGATTTTAACCGCTACACGATCAACTTTGGCGATCCGATCCGCCCTGATTGTACGATGGATAAAGAGAGCGATATTGCGCGAATGGCGCAGTTGGAAGTATCAAGTTTGGAGGCGGCGATCAGACGAAAACCGGACGAGTATTTTTGGCTTCACAAGCGGCTTAAACATCAGCAAAAGCACTTCTACGATTAAACCATTCCATTCGGTTTTCCAAAGCCATCGATAAAGAGTTGCTGGAGTTGTCCTAACCGCTCCTTGTAGCTTAAAAAATCTTGTTTCATTAGATCGATCTGCGCTTTTTGCGCGGCGGCTCTTGCGCGATTAAACGATACAAAGTTTCCATCATAAACTGCGCTCTCATCTTCAATCTGTATGACTTCAAGCGCCGTATATTTTGGGTTTAGCCAAAGCAGTAGTTGGCAGAGACCGCTTTTTCGCGTATGGCTAAATTGTACAACCGTTTTTGCACCGTCGATCGTCTTTAGTGTGATCGCATCGTCTTGCTCGCAGATGATACAGAGTTCGCCATCGACTTCAATCGCCAAAATCCAATCGCCAAACAAGCCGCTATCGAGATGAAATAGCAGCAGCCCCCACTTGTGCAAAAGATAGGTTAAACTCATCAGCTCAATAAGAAAATCATAACAGTTTGACAGCTCTTGATCGCTCTGCGTTAGTATGATGTGTCTTGCAAGTTCGTCCGCTAACTCTTTACTTGTCAGCCCCAGCGTTTTAGCGGCAAGTGCAACGAACTCTTTGCCCAGCACAAAATCGCTCTCTATCGGACTAAATCGTTTAAGCGTTTCGATCGACATGGCTTATCCTTTTTTTGTTAGCATAATCCTATCTTGATAAGAGAGAAAATGTTGAACGCATATGAGCTACTAAGCGATCTAATCGCCTGCGAAAGCGTAACGCCGAACGAAGCGGGAGCGTTTGCGCCGATCGTGGCGAAACTGCCACACTTTACGGCTAGGCGGTTTGACTTTAACGGTGTTTCTAACCTGTTTTTATCGCGCGTTGGCGGCGGCAGTCGCCATCTTTGTTTCGCGGGGCATATCGATGTCGTTCCTGCAGGCGAAGGCTGGTTGTCTGATCCGTTTGTGCCAACCGTGCGAGATGGCAGACTCTACGGGCGTGGGGCGCAGGATATGAAAGCGGGCGTTGCCGCATTTGTCCAAGCCGCCGCCGAAGCGCACTTTAGCGGTACGCTTTCGATCCTCTTAACCAGCGATGAGGAGGGCGATGCGATCTGGGGAACGGACGCGGTTTTGGCGCAGCTTGCCGAGCAGGGCGAACTGCCCGATCTTGCGATCGTTGCCGAGCCGACGAGCGACGCGGTTTTTGGCGATACGATCAAAATTGGACGGCGCGGTTCGATCGGCGGCACGCTCACCATTTTTGGCAAAAGCGGACACATCGCCTATCCGCACAAGTGCGACAACCCGATCGACAAGCTGGGGCGCGTGCTGGGCAAATTAAGCGGTGTCTGTTTGGACGAGGGCGATGAGTATTTTGAACCTTCGCGGCTGGCAGTTAGCGATCTGCGCGGCGGCTATGAGCTAACAAACCTAACTCCCGACAGCGTTAAACTGATGTTCAATGTCCGCAATTCGACCGCCACAAACGAGGCGTCCGTGCGAAGCTATATCGAAGGCGCA
The DNA here is from genome assembly GCA_025997415.1 of Campylobacterota bacterium. Lineage (GTDB taxonomy): Bacteria > Campylobacterota > Campylobacteria > Campylobacterales > SZUA-545 > JAIRKM01. Next base: position 30,637 of record BNUO01000005.1, on the reverse strand, counting down.
CTGCAAGCGGCGGCGATCAAGAGTTACGAGCTAAAAATCAAAACTAGTTCGCTGCCGTTTATCACCCGCTCACCCGCGTTAATCAACGCACTTAGCGAAGCGATCGCCGCCGAAACGGGCGTTTTGCCCAAACTCGCAACCGGCGGCGGCACAAGCGATGCAAGGTTTTTTGGCGCACGAGGGATCGCCGTAGCGGAGTTTGGCGTGGCAAACGATCTGATCCATAGCGCAAACGAGAGCGTTGCGATCGCCGATGTAGAGGCGTTAACGAGGATTTTTGGCGATCTCATAAGGCGGCTTGATGTTTAGAATCATCGCGTCGATCGCCGTTGTCTGCTCTGTTCTTGCCGCCGCAGACGAGCGCTTTAGCCTTATCGCCAGCCCCGTGATCACGCCGATACTGCTTGCCGTACTCACCGTCTGTTCCGCGTTTTTTTCGGGCAGCGAGATCGCAATGGTGTCGATTAGCCACGCGCGCGTTCGGGCATTGGTCGAAAAAAAGGTCGCCGGAGCGCACGCGATCGCCAGCGTCAAAACCAATCCAAACCGCTTTTTGATCACGATTTTGATCGGCAACAATCTAGTCAATATCGGCGCGTCCGTGCTTGCAACCGCTTGGGCAACAAACCTCTTTGGCTCTAGTTCGCTTGGCTGGGTAACGGGCATTTTGACGCTGGTTGTTTTGATTGTGGGCGAGATATTTCCAAAGACATTTGCACAGCGGCACAACGAGCTTTTTGCCCGCTTCTCCGCGCCGATCTTGCTCACGCTTCAGACTGTACTGCTGCCGATCGTCTTTTTGCTGGAGTTGCTGCTTGAATCGCTAATGCCAAAGATGGGCGAGCCGCAGACTGCAAAAGTTTCGACGCTTAGCGAGCTAAAGGCGCTGATACGAATCGTCGGTGAAAAGCGCGAGATCGATTCAAATGTACAGGAGATTTTGGAGAGTACATTTGAGTTTGACCGCACACAAGTACGAGAGATTATGACGGTGCGCGACAAGGTCGTTTCGGTCAATATCGACGATTCGATCGAAGTTCTGCGCGAGCGGTTTGTCAATGAGGGCAGGTCGCGGATCGTGGTTTTTTGCGGCGCACACGCGGCAGGGATTGTGAATATGCATATGCTGCTGGAGGCGGAAAGCCGCAGCGTGGCGATGGTTAGCGATATAGAGTTGCTTGATCCTGTGCGGGTGGAGGCGGGTCTGTTTATCGATGATCTGCTTATTCGCCTCCAAGCTGCCAATCAGCAGTTGGCGCTGGTCTATGACGAGGGCGATTTCGTGGGGGTTGTCAGCGTGGAAAATATCTTGGAGGAGATCGTAGGCGAGATGCACGACGAAAAAGAGCCGGCGTTTCGCAAAGCGCTTTTTGGAGCAAAAAATCTGGTCAAACCTAGTGCAAAGAGGCGTTAGCGCCGCTTCGATAAGATCGCGTTTTTATACACAAAGGGCAAATTATGGCGACTGCATGGCGTTTTGGCGACAACATTGATACCGATCTGATTATCGCGGCGCGATATCTGAGTACATCAGAGCCAAAAGAGCTGGCAAAACACCTAATGGAAGACGCGGACGCAGACTTTACGCGCAAAGCAAAAGCGGGCGACTACATCGTTGCGGGCGAAAACTTTGGCTGCGGATCGAGCCGCGAACACGCACCGGTGGCGATCAAAGCGCACGGTATTTCAGGCGTGATCGCCAAGAGTTTTGCGCGTATTTTCTACCGCAACGCCTTCAATACGGGGCTGTTTATCTACGAAGTTGCGGACGCGGACAAAATCGGCGAAGGCGATACGATCGAGATCGATAACCCAAACGGCGTTGTGATCAACCACACCAAAAACGAACGATACGCCTTCAAACCGATCCCACCGTTTATGCAAGAGCTGGTCAATGCGGGCGGCTTGATGGAGTATGCCACCAACATGACAGGCGTTACCTTGTCATTCTGAACAATCCCTCGCGGTAGTAGCGAGGGTCGGTGAAGAATCTAACACAGATGTTTCGCTAACGCTCAACATGACAAGAGTGTTGCGCGGTACGGCAGGTCTCTCGTCATTGCGGCGAAAGCCGCAATCTATACCATCTTAAGTACCAGATTGCGGGTCAAGCCCGCAATGACTAAAACCGTTGTCATTCTGAGCGCAGCGAAGAATCTCGTCTTTTCACCAATCTCTGCTCTACAAAGTAAAAGGCATTTTGCTTTTTAAGCCAATATAAAAGAGAATTAGCCAATTTTTTCAAAGGAAATGCCATGAAAAAGCTCCTGATCGCCCTCTGTGTCGTCTGCGTAACCTCGCTCTATGCCGCTAGTATCGCCGAGCTGGAAAAAGGGTGCAAAAACGGCAATGCCGCAAACTGCACCAATCTTGGGCTTGCATATGCTAATGGCGATGGCGTGCCACAGGACTATGTCAAAGCCGCTGAATTCTCCAAAAAGGCTTGCGATCAAGGCGAAGCGGCAGGCTGCTCCAATCTTGGGGTTTTATACGCTAAGGGCAATGGCGTACAGCAAGACTATGCCAAGTCAAATGAACTGTACAAAAAATCTTGCGATAAAGGATATGCGTTAGGCTGCTCCAATCTTGGAGTTGCATACTATGAGGGCAATGGTGTAAAACAGAACAACACAAAAGCGTTAGAGTTGGTTACCAAAGGTTGTGATTTGGGCGAAAATGTTGGATGCGATAATCGAGTAATCGCGTTGCGCAGACTGCCAAGCGACACCAATCCTTCGCCGATCGGACTGCAGTTAGGCAAATCCACCATAGCAGATGTCAAACAGAAGTACCGCTTGATTACAAAAAAAGGAAGAGAATTTAACGCCATTAACGGCGGCGAAATGTATGATATTGACACAAAAAATATATCGATTGAAGGAGTTAAAAGCGGTGTTGTTATATTTGAACAAGATGGCACACTGGCTTTTGTTTACTTGAATATCAACAAGAATCGATTTGACGCTATGTTTGATCAGCTAAGCGGCAAATATAAACTCACGCATAAAGAGATTCCGGCTGTGGGCAATAAGCTCGCTAAATTCAAAGTGGGTAATTCGGAAATAGAGTTATACGCGCCGCATTTAGGTTTTGAATTAGACCTTACATACGCCACAGATGCGTTTTGGCAGGCGTCAAAAAACTACAGCAGAAAAAAACAAGAGCAGAAAAAACAATCCGAAGCCTCGCAGTTGTAAGAGAGGGGCGTAGATTCTTCAGTCGCTCTCCGCAGTAACGCGCCTTCGGCGCTACTGCTCCGCGCTCCTTCAGAATGACAATGCGGCTCTTGTCATGTTGAGCGAAGCGAAACATCTGTGTTAGTCTTGAGATTCTTCGCTTCTTGAGCGCCGAAGGTTGTGGGCTAGTACAAACGATTGACATTGACTAGACATTGCGCTACTATGTCTGCACAATAAGGAGCTGTTATGGGTACAACGATCAGTATTAGGATAGATGACGACATCAAACAAGAGGCGCAGGAGCTATTTGCCAAGCTCGGTATGGATATGAGTACGGCGGTGAATGTTTTTATCCGTCAGGCTCTACGCTGCGGCGGCATTCCATTCAAGATCAGAGTGCCCAACGCAGACACGCTTGCGGCGATCGCCGAAGTACGCGAGATGCAAGCGCACCCCGAAAACTACAAAACATACGCCAGCGCCGATGAACTAATGCGAGATGTTTTCAAGAAATAGTGCGTGAGGGAATGCGAGAGATAGCGAAAGGAGGGCGGCGAGTAAGCGATGGGTTGGGTTATTTGGCAACATAGGCACCATCGATTTCCTCTGGTGTCATTGGCTCGTATCTCATATAAACAAAACCATCCAGTCCATCCATTCGAGACAATAGGCTATCACTATAATAACACTCTTCTTGAATATCATCGAATAATACATTATTAAAGTCAGAAAAAACTTCAGTTGTTACGCATCCTGCTTCCTCGTAATCATTTTCTGTTGGCTCTCGATCGAGATAATATCTTAAAACAAACCGTCTTGTGTCTGGATTGTAGCTATAAGCAATAGCCCTAATCGCAGGATAAATTGCCCTCACGAGAGCCCGTTGTAACGACAAACGAATATCTCTATCGTCAATATAAAGCTCTTTTCTCACATAGACAAAACCATCTAAACTATCTATTTCGGCTGTACGATCACGAAAATAATGGTTTTCTGCATCTACTTTATTAAACTGATAAGAGACGAAATTGGCGACGAATTTTGACAGCACATTTTTAATGCACTCATAGTCTTTTTGTAACGGATTGCGGTCTAAATAATGCCTTAGCATAAAATGTTGCGTATCAGGATCATACCGATATGCGATTGCTCTAATCGCAGGATATACTTCACCTTGTATGGCATAAAGCAACGCAAGAAGAATTTCTTGTTTAGTAAGCAGCTTAATTGAGGTTATAGTATTCACCATTGTGTATGTCCCGCATTATCTCTGTCAGGCGTTAAAACAAAGAATATCTTATCATATTCTCTGATAGGATATTTTTTGACATATTCTCTGGCTTTATCAATACTTCTGGTTATATAGTTCAAATTAAATTCGTTCGCTAATCGATTGCAATACCAGTTATCATAATTATATTCAATTCTTCCATTTCTCAACTCGCATACATCGCCGCCCAAGATGGGTATTTGCATTGACTCAAACCGATCCAATGCTTTCAATGTTTCAAATTGAGACAATGCCCAGTTTTTAATGCCAAGATGTTCAAGTGATATACCTACACTCAGAATATCATCGAAGTTTCTTAAACACATGTTGTACTCATTACTGCTATCAATCTGGCAGAAAAAATCTGTGGTTAATATCGCCGTTTGGTTCTTTAATAAACACAAAAGCACCCTTTTTCCCTTGATATTCACCTTGAATTGCCAATTGTTGCCTTGGAATACCATCACCGCCAATTATCGTTGTTATGACTCCTACATTTGCACTAGCAGATGTAGATATAGAGAAACTTGTATCTTGCGCGGCAAAGGCGGGCAATACGATAAGCGAATAGGAGATCGATAGGGCAAAAAAACGGCGCGTAAGACGACCAAAACGAAGCAACATTCCAAGCCCCTATGACGGCAGATTAGCTGGAGGAAAATACTACGATGTTGCTTAAATGGGGCTGAGAGGCTACGATGAGAATCTAAATAGTAGAGTTAAGAAATCAGATCGGCATTTCAAACTGACTGTCAGCGATCTAGACACTACCTTGTCATTTTGGACGCACACATCTTGTCATGTTGAGGAGCGAAGCGACGAAACATCTGTGTTAGTCTTTAGATTCTTCGTCGCTGCGCTCCTCAGAATGACAATGGGACGAGATTCTTAGCTGAGAAGCAGCCTCAGAATGATAATGCAATACCTGCCTGTTATAAACTTTTTGGGTGAAGTTGATTGTTAGTAGTTGATCGATATAAGTTAGCGCCGATCGGCGTTTCAAGCCGATCGCAGTAGAGGTTGGAAGCGGATTTTTGCCCGCCTCCAACGATGCTAGATCACTTAGGGTTGCCAAACCACGCGGCAACATCGTCTTTGTAGTCGCGGATCTTGGTATCAAGCACACCCTTTTCGGTTGCCTCTTTGATCCACTTTTGCTCAACAACGCTCTTGAACACTTTCTTGTCTTGAACTAGTTTTGCATAGTCCCAGCCCGCAAGAACTTGAGCTTTCTCTTTTGTGCTGAAATCAGGCGCAACATAGCTCTGTACGCCGTGCGCAGAGAGTACATCTTTGAGAGCTACACGCGCTTGTTGAGCCAAGTCGTTTGCTCTTGCTAGGATAAAGAGCGTTTCGTCAGGAGCGTGGAAAAATCCGCCGTGGCTTGCAACTGCGAAGTCCCACTTCCATTGACCTTCGCGGATTAGCGCGAGCGATTTAGCCATTTCCGTTTCAGTCGCGCCAACCTCCCAAGCCTTTTTCGCTTCAAGGTGAGCCGCAGCTAGGTTATTGACCGCAAGACCAAACAGAACCTCTTTACGATCGAACTTTTCTTTAAGGATCGATTTAAGTTTCGATTCGCTTTCGCGGTGGCAGGTCATACAACTGCGATCCATCGTCTCAAGCGGGCTTTGAACTTGGTGATCGGAGAACTTGACCGCGCCCTCTTGCGTGTAAGGCATATGGCAGTCGGCGCAGCCAACGCCCTTTTGACCGTGAATACCAGTCAAATGCAGCTCGTAGTCAGGGTGTTGAGCTTTGATGATCGGAGTTTTGGACAGCGCGTTTACATAGTCTCTAAACGGCTTTTCATCGGGGAAGTTTTTGCCGTCTTGGTAGTAAGAAAACTGCGCGTCAACGCCCAGCCCGTTTTTCCAAGGGAATGTTACGACCATCGCTCTGGCATCGCCGTTGGGAGTAGGGCGGAAGTAGTACTCGCTATGGCACTGGGCGCAGACGAGATCGCGCTTGGTTTGGTGCGTGGAGTCTTCAAACTTTGGCAGACCCGCCGCTTGCAAACCGACATTGACATAGTTTCTACCCATTTTCAGCTCGGCTGTTTCCGGTTTGTGGCAGTCGTAGCAACCGATCGAATTGACGATCTCGTTGCCCCATTTGTTCCAAGGACCTGTGTAGTACTCCAGATCGCCTTTGGTCTCCATTAGCCGAACGACATCGGGCGACTTACAGGTAAAGCACGCGGTTGGCAGCGGGCTATTGACGGGTGGATTTGCGTCGGGGTTTGGAGCGGCAACGCGCAGCGTATTGACATTGTCTTGCAAAGCGTAGTAGTGTCCGCGTGGCGCGTTGTAGTCTTTGCTAAACGGATAGCCCGCCCACACGATCGCAAGCGCAGGCCATTTTTTGACCATATCAAGAAGCTCATGGCTCTCGCCTGTTTTTTTCCAAGCGGAGTACTGGCGCGGATAGTACCGCTGCCACTCGGAGCTAAATGTAGGTTGCGCGATCTGCGCCTGGCGGTTGTTGATCGCCTTTCGCTCCTCCTCTTTTGCGTTGATGTCGGTCGCTAAAAGACCCATCACAACGATCGCAACAAGCGATACGGTTAGTAGCAAAGCGTATTTTTTCATCTGTTCCCCTTTATTTGACATATCGAACGCCAAGTGTATTTGGCGTTGTGGCTAGAGCGCGGACTGTGCCGTGCGGCGTTTCACGATGGCAAGACCAACAGTAGCCTACCTCTTGGCTGTTGCTAAAGCCGTTTGTGTGATTGCGGCTGGCATTGGCAAGTACAGTTTTGGCGGGTTCGGCGTGGCACGCGACACAGTTTGCCTGTACGCGACTAGCGCCGTCCTCGCTGATCGTAATTGCTTGATCGTAGGTGTTGAAGGTGAAGGCATATGCGTGGTTGAACCCGTCCCGCGCTTTGGCAATGTATTTTTCAATGCCTTTGTCTGGCAGGTGGCAGCTCACGCATGCGGCTGTCTTGCCGTGTGCTCCGTGCTCCCAAGTTGCATACTGCGTGTTCATCACATGGCAGTTGATACAGGCTTTGGGGTCGTCAGAGAGATACGAAAAGGCTTTCGATACGCTCAGCGTGTAGCAAAACACGCCTATCGCAACGATAAAAGCGCCCAGCGCACTCACAACGAGCAGTTTTCTTTGTCCCAACTCTTCCTCCTTACGGTGATAGGTGTTGCGATCAAACAGTATAGCGCATTTTCTGGTTATGCGGTGGTGATCTAGATCAACTGATAGAGCAATTTTACGAGGAACAGTTTGACGAACTGCAAGACCAAAATCACGATGATCGGTGCGAAATCAATGCCCGCAAAAACGGTGGGAAATAGGCGGCGGATCTGCGCGTACACTGGTTCGGTTAGCCGCCATAGCACTTGCACGAACGGATTAAACGGATCGGGTCGTACCCAACTTACGATCGCGGCAATGATGATCACCCAGATGTAAATGCCGATGATCTGATCGACAATCGTTACCACCGCCTCAAAAAAGGTCGAACCAATCGCTTCCATTACTACTCCTAAACATTAAATCTAAAGTGCATAATATCGCCGTCTTGTACGACATACTCTTTGCCTTCAAGCCGCATTAGCCCCGCCTCTTTGCACTTCGCCTCGCCGCCGTTACGGACAAAGTCGTTGTACGCGATCACCTCCGCGCGGATAAACCCCTTCTCAAAATCGTTGTGGATCACGCTCGCCGCTTTCGGCGCTTTCCAGCCTCGCGTGATCGTCCATGCTCGCACCTCTTTCACGCCCGCTGTGAAGTAGCTTTGCAGCCCCAGAAGCGAAAAGCCCGTGTGGATAATCTGATCCAATCCGCTCTCGCTTGCCCCAAGCGCCTCTAGCATTTCTGCTCGTTCGCCGTCATTCAAAACCGCCATCTCCTCTTCGACTTTCGCACACAGTACGATCGCCTGCGCGCCGCGTTCGGCGGCAAATTTGCGAACCTTTGCGACAAACGGATTTTCGTTGGCAAGTCCCGCTTCATCGGTGTTTGCGCCGAAGATAACAGGTTTTGCGCTAAGAAGCCGCGCGTCTTTGTACAAAAGCGCCGCCGCAGTTTCGTCCGCTGCGTTAAACAGCGCTGCCGCTTTGCCATCGTTGAGGTGTTTTAGCAACTCTTCGGCAACTTCCAAAACCGCTTTTGCCTCTTTGTCGTTGCTCTTTACGCGGCGCACAAGTGCGTCGATCCGCTTTTGCAAACTCTGAATGTCAGACAAAATCAGCTCGGTTTCGATCGTCTCAATATCGCGGATCGGATCGATCGCGCCATCGACATGGGTGATGTTTTCGTCCTCAAAACAGCGCACAATGTGCAAGATCGCCTCGCACTCGCGAATGTTTGCCAAAAACTGATTGCCCAGCCCTTCGCCCTCGCTTGCGCCGCGCACCAGCCCCGCAATATCCACAAACTCGATCTGGCTTTGCACGATCCGTTCGGGTTTAACGATCTGCGCAAGCGCGTCTAGCCGCGTATCGGGCACGGCAACGATCGCTTTGTTTGGTTCGATCGTGCAGAACGGATAGTTCGCCGCCTGCGCGTTTTGCGTTTTGGTCAGCGCGTTAAAAGCGGTTGATTTGCCGACATTTGGAAGTCCGACGATCCCTACACTTAGCCCCACTTAGCACAACCCCTCTAGATATTTGATCAGCCAGCGAACCCCTGCGCCGCTTGCGCCGTGCGGGTTGATCCCCCACGCTTTTTCGACATACGCGGGACCGGCAATATCTAGGTGCGCCCATTTGTCGCGGTTTGACTCTTCGATAAACTCGCCCAAAAACAGCGCCGCCGTGATCGCGCCGCCGTAACGGGTTGAAGCGGCGTTGGTCATATCGGCGATTTCGCTTTTGATAAGCTTTTTCAGGTGGCGGTTAAAGGGCAATTTCGCCGCGAGTTCGCCGCTCTTTTCCGCCGCTTTTACCAGCGCGTCTTTTAGCGGCTCGTTAAATCCCATAACGCCGCTTGTGTATTCGCCCAGCGCCACTACGCACGCGCCCGTTAGCGTTGCGAGATCGAGGATTGCGTCGAATTCGCCCGCCTTTTCCTGCGCAAAGCAGAGGCAGTCAGAGAGTACAAGCCGCCCTTCGGCGTCCGTGTTTCGCACTTCGATCGTCTTGCCGTTTTTGGCGATGAGTACATCGTCGGGCTTGTAGGCGTTGCCGCCGATCATATTTTCCGTTGCGCCGATCACTGCGTGAATGGCGATCGGAAGCTGCAACTTTGCCGCCGCAGAGATCGTCGCGATCACGGCGGCTGCGCCCGACATATCCGCTTTCATCGTTGTCATATAGTCGCTGGGTTTTAGGCTAAGACCGCCGCTGTCGTAGGTCAGTCCTTTGCCCACAAGCACGACCGTTTTCACAGCTTTTTTGGGCGTATAGCGCAGGTGAATCAGGCGCGGCGGGTGTGCGCTTGCGCGGCTAACCGCTAGAAATGCGCCCATCTTGTGAGCGCTAAGGTATTTTTCGTCGTAAATGTTGCATTCAATCCGCTTGTCTGACGCGATCTTTTGCGCTTCGCTGGCAAGGTGCGTAGGGGTCATTTCATCGGGCGTTTGGTTGATGAGATCGCGAGCGAAATTGACCGCTTCGGCAACGATCTCCACTTTGGCGATGATCTCATCGATCGCGGCGGATTTTTCGCCGTAGTAGTTGTCCGTGCCAAAGGTGATCGTGCTAAGCGTAAGCGGCTTGGATTTGGATTTGTAGCGGTTAAACTCGTATGCGCCGAGCAAAAATCCGTACGCGATCGCCTCGCTAACCGCAGTTTCGTCCGCTCTGTCGTAGCAAGCGACTGCTGCTGTTTTGTACTTCGTACTGCGTAGAGCAACGATCGCTTTTGTCGCCGCGATCCTAAAGGATTCGAGATCGCTTGTATCTTCGACGGCGACATACAAAACTTTGCTTTCGGCAAAGAGCGCCGCGCCATCGCCTTCGCCGTCAAAGCCTGAAAGCTCCAGCATTTGGCTGTGTTTGATCCATTCGTGCGTCAGGTTTTTGGCGCAGACAAAGACGATCGTGATTTCGGCTTCGGTTTCGCCGATTGGTTTTTGTGTGATTTGTAGTTTCATTGTTTCTCCTAATTGATCGGTTCTTCCACTTTGCCCAGCAGAAAGTAGGTGCGCATTTCGCCCTTGCCTTTAACTTCCATTCTGCCGCGATCTTCAAACAGACAACTGTTTTCCAAGCGCCGCTTAAAGTTGTCCGTGCAGTGGATTTTGCCCGGAATTGATAGCGACTCCATACGGCTGGCGGTATTGACCGTGTCGCCCCAAATGTCGTAAGCAAACTTCATCTGCCCGATCACGCCCGCTACAGCCGGACCTGTGTCAATTCCGATTCGTAGATCGAAGTTAAGCCTGTGCGTTTCGTTTTTGAGCTTGGCAAACTCCACAAGCGTTTCAAGGAGCATATCGGCGATGCGTTCAATGTGTCCGCTGTCTCCGTCCAATCCGCCCACAACCATATAACTATCGCCGATCGTTTTGATCTTTTCAAGTTGGTATTTGACCGTCAGATCGTCTAGCTTTCCAAAAACGCGGTTTAAGAAATCAACCACTTCGATCGCGGTTAGCGATGCGCTAAAACGGGTAAAACCGCTGAGATCGATGAACGCGACGCTCACACGCTCAAACGAATCGGCAATAACCGTATGACCCGCTTTGATACGCTTGATCACCCCTGCGGGCATAATGTTTGATAGCAGCCGCTCGTTCTCGTGGTTGGTTTCGGCAAGAAGCCGCTCGCTTTCGCGCCGCTTGGTATCGGTTTCGATCGCCGTTTCGCGGGCTTTGAAGCGCATACGGTAGATGACGAGCGAGATGAGCGTTGCCATCGCAGCCGAGATCGCCATACCATAAATGCAGGAGTGTAGTACTTCGCTCAGCCGTCTAATGTAGGTTTCGGCGCTTAGATCGATGCCCACAACGCCGATGATGTTGCGGCGGCTGTCAAAGATGGGAGCGTAGGCGCTTTTGAATGTGCCGAGTTCGTCCTCAAATAGCGCGCCAACCGTCATCGTGCCGTTGCGCAGCGCCGTTTTGATCGCAGGGTCGGGGTCGTCGTATCTGTCCATCACGCGGTTGTGCATAAGCGCCTGCGTTGGTCGTTGATCGCGCACATACTTTGCTGTGTCAAGCACAAATCGCATTCCGCCGTCTTTTTCGATCAGCGTATAAACATAGTAAATATCCATCATCGATCGGTGAAACGAGACAAGCGGCTTGACGAGGCTATTGTACAGATCGCTATCGTTCTGCGACTCGTTGGTAATCTGCTTGTGTCGTTCGCCGTCAATGAGCGATGAGGCGATCGTCGCCAGCCAGCCTAGTTCGGTGTCGATCGTCTCGCGCTGCGTTTCGTATGCGTGCAGGTAGATCCAGACGAAACTCGCCAGCGAAACGGCTATCATCACAATCCATATGAGAAACGCCTCTCTAGCGGGGCGTATGGCGTTGTGCTTTCTAAGCGCTTCGTACGATTCGTTTTGTTCGCTGACAAGCTTTTCCACTATTGACTTGATTTCCGTTATTTTTAGTTCGCGCATTGTATCAGAGTAGGGCAAAAAGCGCCTATTTGATAGACTTTTGCGATTTTTACCAAAAAGGAGTCAAGTGCTAAAAGAGTCAAAATATATATGGCTAGACGGAAAATTGGTCGATTGGAAGGACGCCAAAGTTCATGTACTCACGCACTCCTTGCACTACGCAAACTCGGCGTTTGAGGGGCTTCGCGTCTATAAAACCGACAGCGCAATGGCGATCTTTCGCCTCCAAGATCACACCAAACGGCTACTAAACTCATCAAAAGTTACGCTGCTGAAGTGTCCGTACAGCGCCGAAGAGCTAAACAAGGCGCAGATTGAGGTGATCGCGAAAAACAGCTTCGACGCCAACGCCTACCTGCGTCCGATCGTCTTTGTCGGCTACGGCGTAATGGGCGTTTATCATCTCAATTCACCAATCAGCGTTGCGATCGCGGCGTGGGAGTGGGGCGCATACTTGGGCGACGAGGGGATCGAAAATGGCATTCGCGTCAAGATCAGCTCATTTGCTCGCAACTCGATTCGCTCCACAATGGGCAAAGCGAAGGCAAGCGCGAACTATCTAAACTCGCAGATGGCGAAGTGCGAAGCGCTGGAAGCGGGCTATGATGAAGCGCTGCTGCTCGATCACGAAGGGTTTGTTGCCGAAGGAAGCGGCGAGTGCTTTTTCATCGTCCGTGATGGCGTTTTGATCACGCCGCCGAGCGAAAACGCGCTTGAGTCGATCACGCAGGATACGGTACTCAAGATCGCCGCCGATAACGGGATCAAGGTTGAGCGCAGACGGCTCACACGCGATGAGGTTTATATCGCAGACGAAGCGTTTTTCACGGGCACGGCGGCGGAGATCACGCCCGTTCGTGATGTCGATTCGCGGATCATCGGAAATGGTAAGCGCGGCGAGATCACCAAGAAATTGCAGGATCTGTACTTCGATGTCGTATATGGACGCAATCCAAAATACGCACATTTTTTAACATATGTAAAGTAGAACAATGCCAGCAGATATGAATGATTATTTCAAACGAAATCCAAACTCAAACGGTGGCGGTAACAGCCCACGAATGCCCGGAATGGGAAATATGATGAAAAACTTTGGCGGGGGGGGCGGCAAAACAACGGCGATCTATATCGTCATCGCGCTCGTGCTGGTCTTTGTACTGGCGCGTCCGTTTGTCATCATCAACTCTGGCGAAGTCGGGATTTTGGTTACGCTTGGTAAGTATCAAGATCAACCGCTTAGTCCGGGTTTTCATCTGATTATCCCGTTTGTGCAAAAGGTGATCGTGCAGGATACGAGAATGCGCGTTGCCAATTACAGCGCCGCCGAAGCGGTAGCGGACAAACGGGGGATCAACGAACGACCGCCGATCTCGGTGCTCGACTCGCGCGGTCTGCCTGTGGAGGTTGAGATCACGATTCAGTATGCGCTTAGCGCCGAAAAAGCGCCGTTTGCGATCGCAACACTGGGGCTAAACTGGGAGGATAAAACCATCTCGCCCGCCGCCCGCGATGTTGTGCGAAGCGTGATCGGTAACTTTGCCGCCGAAGAGCTGCCGCTTAACCGTAATGTGATCGCCACGCAGATCGAACAGAAAATGCACGATGCGCTGGAGAAGATCGAGGGGCAGACGATCGTGCTTCAGGGCGTTCAACTGCGCGGGATCACCTTGCCAACGAGAATCAAAGATCAGATCGAACAGGTTCAGCTTGCAAGGCAGGAGGCGGAACGAAGCCGCAATATGGTTGAACAGGCTAGGCAGGAGGCGTTTCGTAAGGCTGAAGAGGCAAAGGGTCTTGCAGAAGCGATGCGGATCGAAGCGCAGGGCAAAGCCGATCGCACGAGGATCGAAGCCGAAGCGCAGGCAAAGGCAAACTCGCTGATCGCAAACTCGCTCTCAAACAACCTTCTCTCGCTTCGCACGATCGAAGTGCAGGGCAAGTTCAACGAAGCGCTTGCGGTCAATAAAGACGCGAAGATATTTTTGACCCCCGGCGGCGCTGTACCGAATATCTGGGTTGATACCAAAGACACGCAACGAGCGTCTGCGGCGGCTACGAGTCGATGATCGATTGGCAAAAAACGCCGCTCATTCCTGTCGTGGCGCAGGATAGCCAAAGCCACGAAGTGCTGATGTTGGCGTATGCAAACCGCGATGCGTATGAACTGAGTTTGCAAACCGGCTTCGCGCACTACTTTTCGCGTAGCAAAAACCGCTTGTGGAAGAAGGGCGAAACGAGCGGACACACGCAGAAGATCGTGCGTGTGCTAGTCGATTGCGATGCCGATTCGCTTCTGTATATCGTGGAGCAAAACGGCGCGGCGTGCCACACGGGGCATAGGAGCTGCTTTTTCACAGACGCGGTTACTCAGCGCGCAGCGGGTGAGCGGGTTGCCGATCCAGCTACCTTCTACGCCGTTGTCGATCGGCTCTACGAGACGATTTTGGAGCGCAAAAACGGCGACTCGGCGACTTCGTATGTTGCGTCTCTCTTTTCCAAAGGCGAGAACGCGCTTTTGAAAAAGGTGGTTGAAGAGGCGGGCGAGTTTTGCTTTGCCCTCAAAGATGGCGAACGAAATCAGATTGTCTATGAAGCCGCCGATCTGCTCTTTCATGCGCTTGTCGCGCTGGGATTTGCAGGCGTTTCGCCCGATCTCGTCCGCGCCGAACTCGCAAGACGCGAGGGTGTGAGCGGCATTACGGAGAAAGCGCTACGGAAACCTTAGACAGGCTCTCGCTGGCGATCGAGCAGCTTTCGCAACACCCAACGATCGCAAAGTTAATCGAATACGCCGACCGTTTTTTGTATTCGATGAGCCTGTGGCATATCGTAGCGTTTGGTCTAATTTTTGCGATCGTGATTTTTTTGCTGATCGTCTCCGTTTCGCTTTCGCGCAGGGCAATGCTCTCGCTAATGATTCAGATGTTCGCTCTTTTGCTGCTCTCTGCGGGAATGATCGAAGCCTATTTTTTGGTGGAAAAACAGTTCAAACCCGTAGCGTTTGACAAGCTCACGATCACGCACTATTACTATGTCAATCGCGCTACTGTTCGCGGCTTTATTCACAACACAGGAAAAGAGACGCTTGATGGGTGTGTTATTCGTATGAAAGGCTATGAACCGCCCAAAACAACGATCGACTATCTGTATAAATTGTACAAACCGCAATCTGTCGGTGAAGTGGCGCTCACATCATCACTTCCCGCTAACACTTTCGCGCCCTTAGAAATCGATCTAAACGGCGTTGGCTACGAAGATAATATCAGCGTAAGTATCAGCGTCAAATGCAGGTAAGTTAAGTGGGCTTGAAGTACAATCTATAAAATCTCTTGTTGCAATACGAAACGCAATGGAGTTAGTAAAAACAGGCGGACATCTCATTTTGGGTACGCCCATAGATAACTATTACGGACACGGCTTTTATCAGTTTTCCCCAGAACTGTTTTTCTCGCTTCTTGATCGTGATAACGGTTTTGATCGGACAAATGGACTATCTATGGCTAACAAGATGAAGTTTATAGATGATTCTTGAGAATTGGGTGAAAGCAGGGGTGAAATGGACGGAAAAAGCATTATGTTTGGGCGTTAGACACCAATATCACACACATCACATCTAGTACAATAGAGAGGTTTAAACTTGAGCGATGGCATCCACATTTCTCGCAACAACATAGTCCCGATTATCCAAAAGTATCAATGCATATGCTCAAGACAAGGGCATGTCATTACAATCAACTAACGACACCAGAAACATCAATAGTCCGATGGCAATTGTCAATAGTGGAAGGAAGAGGTAATGGCATCATAGTTGGTATCGGTCGTTATGGAATTTGTAGATACATTAACTTTCTCTCTTCACCTGTTATTGTTTCCGTAAAAACACTGTGCTTAGTTCGTAGTATTTTCTCAGAATATTTATGAAAGGCTGTGTTGTAAAAATTCATTAAAATAAAACCAATAAAATGATATGGTGATAATGGAGAACTAACGGGAATTCGACAATTGGCGTATTGTCCTAGTGTTAAATGCGATTTTGGATGTTGAGCATCGATAAATTGGGCATTAAAATCAAAGCGTAACGGGAATGGAACTATATTTCTTGCATTAATATCTGCATAAATCTCATCTTTGAGATAGATATCAGGATTATTTTGAAATTTCTCTAAACTAGGAGATGGGAAAAATGCCAAACGATGTGATTCGATATTGTTATTGTTAAAACGGTACATCATTTGTAGAAGAGCGCCATCTAACATCATAAGATTATAGGCTTTAGTGCGGCACAATTCTGCATATATTTCGTTATATGGAATATTTTTTAGTGCGATGGACATACTAAGATGATTTTCTATCCCTATTTCTTCAAGTCTGCCTTTAGAGCTTGATATAGAAGGGTAATTCTGTTGATTGCAAAGACTCAAGCCGATTAACATTTCAGTAAGCTTGTGTATTTGGCCTACAACATCTTTTGATGATGGCATTATTTTTCAACCTTACCCATATGATGCATTAAGCGCTCCAATGTATCGCCTAAATCTTCAGGATAAATTCTGCCGGCTTCCAGATCATTAAGAATTTGCGACAAATCGTTATGTTGCTTTTGCACTTTCTTGCGTTCTTCGCTGGTCATATCGCGATGGATAATATTTAAATGATTTCTCTCGTCTTCGGTTGGATAACGAAAACGAAGCGTAAAGTCCCCTTCTTCAACTTTATCAAATTCATTTTTTAGCAGCTGCATCTTTTTGCCAACACCAAGAACACGAACCCATGCTTTACTGCGTGTAATAGCTGTAAAAAGTTGGTTGCGAACCACCGCAACATTGCCAAGCGTATCACCATAGCAGTCCTGCGCATTGATAATGTAAACCATGCCAGCTTCGTTTCCCTTAGCACGATATATTCCCGTGAATGTGACTGATTCATCGCTTGTATCAAAAAATACATCTGGAGAAGAATCTACGCCTGCCAAATGGGAATTTATATCATTTTTGTACAATTGGGCGCGGATCGTTCCAACCGCACTCCTTGTTGTGAGTGGATTTGGGTTGATAACAACAATATCGTCTGAGCGTAATTCATCGCTTTGAAGATTCTCGCAAATGGCATTTGCAACCCAATTATCTTGTTCTTCTTGAGATTCAAAACATTGGAACTGAATTAGATCGTCAACTGGTGAGTGATCTTCCAGAAAATGTGGACTGCTACTATTTGAACGCGCAAGGGCTACATCTTGCCCATCAGATAAATCACCGCTTATAACTTCATAGCCAACATCCCGCCATAATTGACGATTTTCAAACATTTGAACCAATCCTGTCGTCGAACTATTGGGCGGTATTCTATAAATACCAAAACCAAGAGCATGGGCTGTTGCCAATACTGGGCGAGAATTTCGATAGCATTTCTCAAGAATTATGTCTTGTTGTGGGCTGTTTGGATGATTAGATAGCCGAACATTAGGTGTTCCGTCTGGTTTTGTGCCAAATATTTCTTCGGGAGGCGGCAATGATTTGGAGCTTAAGTTCTGCAGTTCGTCATAAGCGTAAACCAGTCGTTTTTCGGCCTTCAACATCGCATAACATAAACATAAAAATTCTGGCGGGAAATCTTGTGCTTCATCAACAAGTACTGCATCATACAACTCTTTAGAATTAAGACAATTTTCAAGAGCTTTTTGGCAAACCCACTTGAATTCTGACAGCCCACCACGCAGTCGTTGTTTTGCGGAATTAAAATCGTGGTATTCTACCTCGTTTTGCTGGCAAAAACTGTAATACATGCCGTTGCGATCTCCTCCGCCGGGAGCACCCCATGCTTGAATGATATGGATGTTATCCCAGTCAGGTTCTTCATTGGTTTGTTCAATGGTAAATGTATTGATCAGCTGACGAAACTGTCCTTTAAGTGAGCGCGTATTGAATGTGACAGCAATTTTCCAGTCTGGGTGCTGGGCGTGCAGATATGCTGCCTTGAGCGCTAAAACTATTGTTTTGCCCGAACCGGCAAGGCCACGAATTCTTTGAACACCATTAACCGTTTCTATTACAGCTTGTCCTTGGAGGTTGTCAAGATTTGCAATGGAGTCTTCCAAGGATTTGAGTTTGGCACCACGCGAATCTGGGTTTTGCGCCTCGCGTTTTTTGCGTCCCTTTCGTATGGTTGAAATCGATTGTAATACAGCAACTAATTTTTCATAATAATCAGGAGTATCCCATACGCATGAATCAAGCCATGCCCCAAGATTTGCTTCATTGCATATTGGATATTCGTTGTCAGGATGTGCTGTGGCGCTGTGGTAAAGTGGCGCAAAAGTTATAGGAGCGATTTTAGCTTGAAGACTGCGTCCATTCATCAGCTCTTTGTGTGCACGGAGTTTTGATTCTATCTTGTTGTAGCTGTCGTCTTGTGCCTCTTGCGCATTAGATATATCTTGGTTTTCAATAAGACAGAAAATTATAAGACCCTTATCGGGTGAAACCAATAATGCATCAATTGGGTAAGGCCCTTCTGCGGTACCTATGATTGGATATCCAATGTATAGAAAGCCATTATATTGTTGGTTAGTCGCAAAGAAATTGGCTAGCCGATCTGCCGAAACAGGCTTATTTGTTGTTCCTCGAACGATGGTGATCATAAAACGCTCCTTATTTGCCGCGCACTCTGTCTATATCTGTGAACACTTGACGCTTGTTCTTAATTGCTCCCAGATAAACCCAGCCCACGCCCTTTGCGGCAACCTGTCCTAAAAATTTCTTGTATAGTAGCACAGAGTTGTTTATGTATCTCGCAATTGGGCACCGATGCCTACCCATCTGTTATGTCTGTGCATGAGGCATAAAAGCTGGAAGGTGGGCTTTGCCTTTACCGGAGCTGTTGTGTGTCCATAGCAGGCTAGACTTGTTTTAGATGGTTAATATTAACATAGAGCTTTTGTGGTTGCGTTGGACACAACTGTTGCGTACGATTTAATACGAATGCGGTAGGGCAAACTTCCAATGTTGAAGCTGCGCTACTTCTGTCAAAATGCCGCCATAGTGCTGGTGGTGTGAGTTGTCAGGCAACCGTCACGCTAGTCGTAGCTCAAGCCAGTTATGACTTAAGAGTGTCGAAAGATTTGGTGCGGTAGGATAGCTCAATAAAATATAGAAAGGAGTTGTCAGCGGATATGAGTGAACACGATATTGATGATATGGAAGAAGATGAGGGGATTGTTAGCAAAGATAGAGAGTCTCAGCTTGAGATGATGCGTAATTGGTTCTTTGAACATTTTGAAGACCCAGCTAACAGTATGCCGTATGAATCCAAAGAAGGTGGTTATATCTGGATTTGTGGTGCTGGTCCTCATGATGCTTATTCGGAACTCTACGATCAGTTTTCCGACACTGTGTCACATGACATTATTGATGAGTTAGCAAATGAGCTTGGCTGGATGGAGTGGGCTTCCAAAGACTATGACTATGACGATATTGATACTATTAGCGAGTATCGTGAGAATTTTGATAGTGCAATTGTCAGTATTGAAAGTTTGTTGGACACAAAAGTTGAGAAGCGGGTGTCTGATTGTTTCTATCGCTTACTTTTTGCAAATACAATAACGGCATTAGAAACATATTTATCTGATGCATTTATTCATACTGTCGCACCAGACCAAACTCTTATGCGACGTTTTATTGAAAGTGCCCCAGAGTTCAAGAATCAAAAGTGCTCGCTATCTGATGTTTTCAAGATAGTTGAGACCGTTGAGCAAAGAGCAAAAGGTTGTTTAGATAGTCTCGTTTGGCACAACCTAAAACGTGTGCGACCAATGTATAGAGCCACACTTGGAATCGATTTCCCCGATGAAATTGGTAGCATCTTTACAGCAATTGATAAACGGCATGACATTGTTCACCGCAATGGCAAGACGGTGTCTGGTGATGAAGTTTGTATTGAGCAGCATGATGTTGTTAGCCTGATTTCGACCGTAAATAGTTTTGTGGAGTATATTGATGTGCAGCTAAATGGGTTGAAATCCGACATTCCAGCACAGAATACACAAAACAGATGGCGTAATACGAAGGGGCTATTCTGAATAAACTATCCCTTCAGCCCATAAACAGAAAAGTTAGTATCACTTGGTGTAACGGCAGGCAGTTTGTATCCGTTACGCAGTTAATGCTTTAGTAAATGATCTGTTGCTGACGCAGTCTATTGCGAATTGTTGCCATAAAACTATTTTTGTTTCTACACCAGTTTGGAGCGAGAAGCATATCGCTGTCAATGCCGGCGCTAATGCGTTGCAAGATGATATTTTGCGGCAGTTTAGCGATCGCTTCGAGTAGCAGCTCTGCGTAGGTTTCAAATGTGATCGGTACAAACTCCTGCTTGATAAAACTCTGTGCAAGCGCGGTGTTTTTCACGATATAGAGCGGGTGGATTTTGAGCGCGTCAATGTTTAGATGCGCCACGCGATCGACCGTGTGCATAATGCTTTGCCGATCGTCGTTTGCCAGTCCAAAAATCAGATGTGCGCAGACGCGCAAGTTGCGCTCTTTCAGTTTGCCGATGATTGCCGCAACCGAATCAAATGTTTCGCCGCGATTGATCGCATTTAGCGTCTCGTCGTTGCTGCTTTGAATGCCGATCTCCACCCACAGATAGGTTTTTTTCTCCAGCGCCGCAAGATACTCCAGCGTCCGATCGTCAATACAATCGGCGCGGGTTGCAATGCTAATCCCCACGCAGCCGCTTAGCGCGAGCGCCGTATCGTGCAAAGCTCGGAGCGTCTCAAGCGGCGCGTATGTGTTGGAAAACGACTGAAAATAGGCGATGAAATGGCGGCAGCCTTGAGAGCGAAACGCCTTCGCACCTTCACGGTACTGCGATCGCAAAGCCTCGATCTGCGCCTCAAGCGTAACGCCGTTTGCCGCACCACGCAGGTTTGGGCTAAAGGATTCGTTCAGGCAGTATGTACAGCCGCCGCGTCCGACTTTGCCATCGATGTTTGGGCAGGTAAAGCCCGGAATGGCAAGCGGGATTTTGCGTACGCTAAAGCCAAAATGCGAGCGCAGATGCCGCCCAAAGGTGGTTAAAACTCTCATAAATTGTGAAAATAGTTCCCATCAAAACAGCTTAGGCAGAAATCTTCATGCGAATGTACCGCTTTTTTGAGCGCGTCGATCGATAAAAATGCCAGCGAATCGGCTTTGAGGTAGTCGGCGATCTCGCTTACGGTGAGATTGTTGGCGATCAGCTCCTCTTTGTTTGGCGTGTCGATACCGTAAAAACATGGAAACAGCACCGCAGGCGAGGCGATACGCATATGCACCTCTTTTGCGCCGTACTCTTTTAGGAGGCTCACGATTTTGCGGCTTGTCGTCCCGCGCACGATACTATCATCAACGATCACCACCCGTTTTCCGCTGATAAGACTACGAATTGGGCTGAGTTTTTTCTTGACCTTGAGATCGCGGATCTTTTGCAGCGGTTCGATAAAAGTGCGCCCAACATAGTGGTTACGGATAATGCCCAGTTCAAACGGCAACCCGCTTGCCTGCGAAACGCCGATCGCATGCGGAATGCTGGAGTCGGGCACGGGAATGACCATATCGGCTTCGACAGGTTTTTCCTGCCATAGCAGTCTGCCAAGCCCTTTTCGCACATCATAAACGCTCTCTCCAAAGAGCATACTATCGGGTCTGGCAAAGTAGATGTGCTCAAAGATACACCGTTTCGGTTCGGAGGCGGCAAAGCGGATCGACTCAGGCTCTTTACCGTTTTCAAACACCACCATCTCGCCCGGCTCAATGTCGCGCACAAAGGTTGCACCCGCGAGATCGAACGCACAGGTTTCGCTTGCAACCATATAACCATCGCCGATTTTGGCGATGCTGAGCGGTCTAAAGCCGCGAGGATCGCGGGCGGCAAAGAGTTTGCTGCGGCTTAGAAACACCAGCGAATACGCGCCATCGACCTGATTTAGCGCATCGAGAATGCGCTGTCTTAGCTTTACTTGATGGCTCTGCGCGATGAGATGAATGAGATTTTCCGTGTCCATTGACGATGAGAAGATCGCGCCTTTGTCGATTAGCCGCTGGCGCACCGCCTGCGCGTTTGGAAAGTTTCCATTATGCGCGATTGCCAGCTCACCAAGCGCGTAACGGGCGAAGATTGGCTGCGCGTCAAGGATCGAATCGTTGCCCGCCGTTGAGTAGCGATTGTGTCCGATCGCGCTCTCGCCCTGCAACTTTTCGAGCATTGCATCGTCATAGACCATCGAGACCAGCCCGCGACCTTTGATCGTTGAAATCTTTTCGCCGTTACTGACGGAAATGCCGCTTGCCTCTTGCCCACGATGTTGCATGGCGTACAGCCCCAAATAGGCAAGTTTTGCCGAACTCTTGACACCAAACACACCAACAACAGCACACTTTTCACCACCGTCGAACACATCGATCCTTTAGAGCTGGAAGTAATCCTGAATAGAGTATAGACCGTTAGGCTGCCCCTCTAGCCAACTGCCGGCTTTGATCGCGCCGGCGGCAAATGTAGAGCGGTTCGTTGCCGTATGATTGAGGCGGATAAACTCGCCGTCGCCGTAGAATCCAACCGTATGTTCGCCCACAATATCGCCTCCGCGAAGGCTCAAAACGCCGATCTCATCAGCGCCTCGTTCGCCGATCGCGCCGTTTCTGCCGCTGACCATTGTACTTTCAAGCGCGATCTCACGCGCTTTGGCGGCTGTGGAGGCGAGAGTTAGCGCCGTTCCGCTTGGAGCGTCTTTTTTGTGGCGGTGGTGCATTTCGGTGATCTCAATGTCGAAATCTTTGAGAGCCGCCGAAGCCGTAAAAACGAGTTTATTAAGAAGCGCAACGCCCAGCGACATATTGGTTGCATACAAAACGGGCATCTTTTCGGAGGCGAGTTTGAGCAGGTTTTGCTGGTGAGCGTTTAGCCCCGTTGTGCCAATGACAAGCGCCGTTCGTTTGCTCTCCAGCGCAGTTTCCAGAAGCGTTTCCGTGCCGCTTGGCGAGGTGAAATCGACAACGATCGAAGCGCTGCTGAAAAAGGTGCGAATGTCGTTTGTAACCAGCGTCTCCGCCGGAAGCGAGAAACCCAGTTCGCGGCGGACAAAAACGCTTGAGAGCTTATGCGATTGGTGTTGCGAGAGGTAGGTTGCCAGAAGCTGACCCATTCTCCCGCTTGCGCCGTAGATACTAAAGTGTGCCATTTAGCGCGCCTTGCGTTCGTGATAGGCGATCGCTTCAAGCGCGGCGATTGCGCCATCGGCGGCAGCGCAGACGACCTGCTTTGGCGAGAGTGCGCGCACATCGCCTGCGGCAAATAGCCCATCGACGCTGGTGTGCATTTTCAGATCGACGATCACTTCGCCGTTGGATTCAACCGCGCAGAGGAAGTTACCGCGATCGTCTTGCAAAGCGCCGTTTTTTACAGTACGCCCCACAAAGATAAACACGCCCGGAACGAGTAGATCGCGTTCGCCTTGAGAGTCGATTGCCAGACGAATGCCCGTTACGCCGCTCTTTGCATCGCCCAAAACCTTTACTGGGCGGGCGTTTAACATCTGTTCGAGATTTTCGCACTCTTTTAGCCGTTCTACCGTTGCGGGTGGGGCGCGGAAGCTATCGCGGCGGTGGATCAGATAGACCTTTTTGCACATTTTGGCAAGAAACATCGCCTCCTCAAGCGCAGCGTCGCCGCCGCCGATAACGGCAACCTCTTTGCCTCTGTAAAAAAAGCCGTCGCAGGTGGCGCAGGTGCTGATCCCGCGTCCCAAAAACTCCTCTTCGCCCTCAAAGCCCGCCCGTTTTGGCACGCTGCCCGTTGCGAAGATGACGCTCTGCGCCTCGTGGGTTTTGCCCGAAGCGGCGGTGAGCAGAAATGTCTCGCCCTGTTTTTCAACGCGCACGATCTCGTCAAGCTCGTGTTTCATACCAAAGCGCTCCGCCTGCGGAAGCCAGTTTTGCATTAGTTCGATCCCGCTGATGACGCTTAACTGTCCGGGGTAGTTTTCGATCTCGCTTGATTGCGTGATCTGACCGCCGGGCATTCCGGGTTCAAACAGTACGACCTCTTTTAGTCCGCCGCGTGAAGCGTACAAACCAGCAGTCAGCCCCGCAGGACCGCCGCCTACAACTGCTAAATCTAACATAAGAAATCCTTTGTGGAAAAATCATAACAAGAAATGGTTTTCATAGGCTTTCGACCAGCGTCGATTGCTTAAAGAGCGCACCTTTTTGCCGCTCAATGAGCATTACTGAGGGCGAATAGATCACATTAAAGCGGCGCAAAACCGGCAGCAGCGTGTTGATCCCAGCGGTAATGTAGATGACATTATCCTGCGAGTTTAGGCGGGTTTGCGCCAGATCGAGAGCCAAGATCGGAAAGCCGTTTTTGTTGTTGATCGCCTTTGCGATCGTAGGCGCGTCGCTCTGCAACGAGCTGTAAAACAGCAAGATGTATGAGTCGTCCATCGGTTCAAAGACCGTGCCATCGCCCGTGTAGAAAACCCATTCGCTAAAGTCGATGAAATGTAGCCGTGCAAACCTGTAATTTGCGTAGGCAAAAGCGATCGCCACCATTGCGGTGGCGAAGAATGAAGCGAACAAATAGCCCTTGAGTTTAGGAGGGCAGCTCAAACTCAGAGCAGACCATTTAGCTTTTGTTCAAAAGCCGATTTCGGATGGACACCCATCAGGCTATCGACCTGTTCGCCGTTTTTGAAAAAGAGGATCGTAGGAATCGATCGCACACCAAAATTAGCCGCAAGATCCTGATGGTCATCGACATTGACTTTGCCGACTTTGACCTTGTCTCCAAACTGCTTGGCGACTTCGTCGATTGTTGGCGCTACCATTCGGCACGGTCCGCACCAAGGCGCCCAAAAATCGACCAGCGCAACGCCCTCTGCGATCGTGGGTTGAAAGTTTTCACTGTTTAGTTCTAATGCGTTTGACATAGCGTCCCCCTTCGTTTGTGTGAGGGACAATTATAGGTAATCAACCTTAGAAAGCCAGTTAAACGATAATCTTTCTAAATAAAATTGCGCTGCTACTCAACTCCCAAAACGGTGGCGGCATTGGCGTAAAGCAACTTTTCTAGGATCGCGTCCGAAAAACCAAACGCCTTGAAATCATCGATCGACTGCTTGATCGGTCTAAACGGATAGCTCGATCCAAAGAGGAGTTGATCTTGCAAAAAGCTCTTTGCCGCATTGATCAGCGTTTCGCCGCCCGCGATAAAACCGTACATATCTGGCACAGGATAGATGTTTGTGTAGCGAAACGCCGCGCCCGTCAGCCCCGCGCAGTTGGGGTAGTAGCCGTGATAGCAGATGATCTTTAGCGTAGGAAAGTTTTGCGCCACTTTGACTAGACGGTTCGGATCGTTAAAGAGCGCGTTTGGCGAGGTGGGACCGCTCATTAGCGAGAGCGGAATGTGGCGCTTTACAAGGTGCTCGTAGATGGGAAAATAGAGCGGATCGTCGGCGTGGCGCGGCTCAATACCAAAGCCCGGTTCGATGTTGATCGCCTTTAGACCAAGCCGATCGATAGCGCGATCGATTTCGGCGATTGTTTTGTCAATGCCGTGCTGCTCAGGATCGACGCCCGCGATCGCAACGAGTTCTCTGTGCGGCGCGGTGATCTCGTGCAAAAAGTCGTTGCTAATCTGCTGCGAAGGGATCTGCCGCCCGACGACGACGGCGTATGTCAGCCCCGCGTCTCTGACTTCAGCCAAAAATCCTTCGCGGGTAAGCGATCGTTTGAAGTGATCGTCCGTGCCGCGTGTGCCGACGCGACGGTTGAGCCAACGCGCCGTCTCGTACTCCGCCGACCCTTCGATCGCGCCAAAAAATGGGTGCAAATAGGCGGGTCTGCACCGCATATCGATGATTTTCATAAAAGCTCCTTACATTTTTTTGTGCGAGGATAGCAGAAATTGACTATTGTCGATAGACTTTATAAACTATATAGGTCAGATCGCGCTCAAGATAGTTGTCGATCATGCAGATTTTTTGCGGCTGGAGCGAGAGTAAAAAGGCTTCGGTTTCGGCGCGTTTGATCGCAAAAAACCGAGAATCTTTGCCGCTTGGCTCGTAGAGATTAAACACCCACGCAACATTTGCTAATCGGTAGGCGGCGCGGGAGAGTTCTTGAAAAAATAGCTGCGATCCAAAGGCAAAAACTCCACTTGCAAACACATAATCAAACGATTCGCTTATCGGTAAAGTCAATATATCTCTATGCCAAAATCTAGCGCTTAAATACCGTTTTTGCGCCACGCCGATAAACTGCGAGGTAATATCTACGCCAAGATAGCGGGTTGAGATTTTATGCTGCTGTAAAAAACCGTAAAAATCACCAAAGCCGCAGCCAATATCGAGTACCTTAGCGCCGTTTAGATCGCCAACTTTCAAAAACTGTTCAAAACGGGTTACTTGGCTTTCGTAAGTTGACCAGTGGAGCGACTCTAATCTATCATTATAGTGCGCAAAAAGTGCACTATAAATGCGCTGTTGTTTTTTGATATTTCGACGAATTAAAAGCCGCTTCACGATTCAAAAATAATCGTTTTATTGCGGAAGATAAAGACGCGATCGTCCGCTACGAGCCTAAGCGCTTTTGCTAGTGTCTGCTTTTCCACATCTTTGCCCGATCGCGCCATATCCTCCGCGCTGTGCGTGTGATTGACGGCGAGGACGCTTTGGGCAATAATGGGACCTTCGTCAAGGTTGTGATTGACAAAGTGAGCCGTAGCGCCGATGATCTTCACACCCCTTTCGTACGCCTGTTTATAGGGATTTGCGCCGATAAACGCAGGCAGAAATGAGTGGTGGATATTGATCATACGATCGGCGTACGCTTCAACAAAACCCGCCGTTAAAATGCGCATATACTTTGCCAAAACCAGATAATCGGGAGAGTAGGGCGCGATCGCTTCCAATATATCCGCTTCGTGCCGCTCCCGCGTCTGATTCTCGTGTGTGATGAACTGGTACGGAATGTTAAAACTCTCTACTAGCGGTCGTAGTACATCGTAATTGCTAATGACTGCGGCGATCTCAATATCTATTTCATTATAGTGGCAGCGAAGTAGCAAATCGCCTAGACAATGGTGCTCTTTTGTTACCAAAACCACAATCCGTTTTTTGCGCTTTTGGATCAGTTGAATATGTGTCTGCGGCGGCAAAATCGCTTTCAAATTGCTCACGATATTTTCATCTGCCGCGCCGCTAATATCCGTACGCATAAAAAAGCGGTTGTATCGCTTTTCTACAAACTCGTTATTCTGTTCGATATTGAGATTTAGCTTGAGCAATGCGCCGCTAATCTCGTGAATTAGTCCCGTGCGATCGTCTGTTTCGATCAGCAGTCGATAACGATTTTCCGTACTCTTTTGTTTTTGCGAGCGTTCTAGCTCTAAGTTCTCGTCCAAGCTCATAACCTTGTGTATAACCTTCCTCAAATAGCTCTTTTGCTCGTATCGGTTCAAATGCACGGTCAAAAACGCCCAGCCGTTTCGCCTCGTTTTCTAGCCCCAATATCGTAGTACCAGCCCAATTTTTTAGCGCCATTTTCAGAGAAACCGCGATCAAAAAGCGATCGCTCACCCGCTTTGGAGCACTCGGCATCGCCCGAAGCGATCTTGCGATCGCCTTTGGCGCACCAACCGAGCCGCACAGTTGCGCAATCGGCAGATGCCACGAACAGCGCAGGGCGTACAGAAAGCCAACCGTGCGATCGGCATAACCAAGCTTGACGCGCTTTAATGCCCGAAAGAGCGAAAGCGGTGCGTCATCTCTGCCCCAAAGCTGCCTCGCAACTCCTAGTTTGATCATAAAGTAAAGCCCCTTTACCGCCTCAGGGCTTGCAAAAATCTTCTCACACTCGCCCCAAATGCGCTCTTTTGAGAGATCGTCGATCGCGAGCGTTTGGCATAGCGCAACTGTTTGCTCCGCGATCGTAAAGCCAAATCGCGCCGCAAACCGCGCCGCCCGCAACACGCGCAGACTATCTTCGATAAATGCGCGATCGTCAATATGCCTGATCCGCTTTGCTGCTAGATCATCTCGTCCGCCGTGAAAATCAAACAGTTCGAGCGTAAAGATGTTGATCATCATCGCGTTGATCGTAAAGTCGCGCCGAGCCGACGCCTTGCGCGGGTCATTCTCCCACTCCACCTCAAAACCGCGATGACCAACGCCAAGTTTTAGTTCACGGCGCGGAAGAGAGAGATCGAACTTGCCTAGTTTATAGACAAAAAAACTCTGCCCCACACCGTGTGCGCCAAGTTCGCCCATTAGCTTTGCGAAACGATCGGGCGCAATACCATAAACCTCAATGTCCAGATCGCAAATCTCGCGCCCCAAAAGAGAGTCGCGCACCGCGCCGCCGACAAAATACGCTTGGTTGGTCAGCGGTTTTAGCGCCTCGTAGATCGTTTGAAAATCAGCCGAAAATTGGGGCGGTAGAATCACTTGCCGCCAAGCGTTTGAATGCGATCTTCGATAAGCGCAAGCGTGTATTCGCAGAAGTTAAGCGTCAGATCGACTTTGGATTCGATCGCCCTATTATTCGGCGACAAAAATCCTTCAAAGAGCACCAAAATCCGCTCGCGCAGATCGTTTAGAAACTTCAGTTCCGCGCCGCTTGGAGCGATCGCCGCCGTTTCGCTTGTCTGTTCCACAACTGCCGCGATCGGTTCGGCGGGCGTTGCGGGAACGACTAGTTTTGCGTTCTCATCTTGACTTACGATCGGTTCGATCGCAGGCGGTGTTTTGGCAGTCGCCGCTTCCGCGCGATCGTATGTTTCCTCATCCGCCGCAGTCGGGGCAGGGCGGCTATTTTGCTCCGCTTCCATATTGGCAAGCGCCGAAAGCACCATCTCTTTTAAGTCCATCGCCTCTTCCTATGCAAAAATCAGATAGCGTTCAAACTCGGCTATCTCTACTCGGCTATCCATACGCACGAAAAAATCGACCATTTCGCGGTTAGCGCCCGCAAAGCTACGCCGTTTGCCGCCAAGCCGCGCCAATGCCAGACGCGCGTCGGTGTTAGCGGGGTTTTGCGCCAAAATCTCACGGTATATTTCCGCCGCTTCAGCCTTCAGCCCCTGCGATTCGTAGATGAGCGCAAGCGTTGGGGTTTTGATACTCATTTGCTCTCGTTGATCAGCTTGACAACCACAGCACCCATCTCCTCAGTGCTGCACCGTTTGACCGCGCCGTAGCTTGCAATGTCGGGTGTGCGATAGCCCTGCTCAAGCGCTGTACGGACGGCGTTTTCGATCCGCCGCGCCGCGCCGATTTCGCCGAGCGCGTGTTCGCACAGCATCGCCGCACTCAAAATCGTAGCGAGCGGATTGGCTATGCCTTGCCCCGCTATGTCGGGCGCACTGCCGTGAATCGGCTCAAAAATCCCGCCGCGCACACCCTGCGATGAACTCGGCAACAGCCCGATCGACCCGCTGATCATACTCGCCTCATCGCTCAAAATATCGCCGAATAGATTGCCCGTAACAATCACATCAAACTGTTTGGGGGCGCGCACAAGCTGCATTGCCGCGTTGTCGACATACATATGGCTAAGCTCCACCGTCGGATACTCCTGCGCCACGCGGCTCACCGTTTCGCGCCAGAGTTGGCTCACATCGAGCACATTCGCCTTGTCGACCGAGCAGACTTTGCGCCGCCGTTTCAGCGCCGCTTTGAACGCAATGTGCGCGATCCGCTCGACCTCGCGTTCGGTATAGACCATTGTGTTGAACGCCTTGCCGCCCTCGCGTCCTTTTGGCTCGCCAAAGTAGATGCCGCCGACTAGCTCGCGCACGACGAGCAGATCCACGCCGCGCACGACATCGGCTTTGAGCGTACTCGCGTCGATCAGCGCGTCAAAAACCTGCACCGGACGCAGGTTGGCAAATGCGTCCAGCCCTTTGCGCAGCGCCAACAGTCCGCTTTCGGGGCGCAAATGGCGCGGCAGATTGTCCCATTTCGTGCCGCCGATCGCGCCAAATAGCACTGCGTCAGCGTTTTTTGCCCCCTCAAGCGTTTCGTCTGGAAGCGGCACACCCACAGCGTCAATCGCCGCGCCGCCCATCAAAAACTCGTTGTACTTCAGCGAAAAGCCCTCTTTCGCAGCCGCCGCGTCAAGCGCCCGCCGTGCTTCGCGCACAATCTCCACGCCAATACCATCACCGCTGATCACCGCTATATTGTATGCCGCCATTGTCTCTCTTTGTATCCTCGTATAAAAGATATGGATTATATCAATGGGGGACTAAGCCCGTTTTACTTCGCAGACGAACAAAGCCCGTCTTATCTTTCTCCCTGCGATCGTGATCCCTGCTCGAAAAGCCTCTATTGGGCTGCGCTTGGCACAATCAACAATAAGATCTTTTGCATTCGTTCAATCCTTATAATCAAATGGAATTGTTATAAACCTTTCCACAGATGATTTTTAAGCCGTTAAATCATCATAAGTTAAGCTAAATGTTGAGATTATTTTCTTTTGATAATAAAGTCAGCCAATGATAGAAATCCATAAAAATCCCTTCATTGTTTTTTTGTCAATTCACAATAAGCCTCTGCATGGGATAGCTCAAGCTCCTCGTCTGAATCCCGCTATATTTTGACATCTGCTGTTCCCTGATATAT